>JAGOGF010000158.1 GCA_017996845.1 Butyrivibrio sp. | reverse complement strand
GTCCAGGGTACTGTGCGTGATCCATTCATATGCTGTCCGAAGCGCCGCTTCCATCACCCCGCCGGTCACGCCGAATATAACCGATGCACCGGAAGATTCACCCAGAAAATCATCGAATTCTTCATCCTGCATCTGATTGAACTGAATACCGGCTTCTTTCATCATTTTGGCAATTTCTCTTGTACTGACAACGATATCGACATCGTTTTTCATTTCCGGTCTTGCCGCTTCATATTTCTTGGCAAGGCACGGCATAACAGATACCACGACCAGATCCTTGGGATCAATTCGCATTTTTTTGGCATAATAACTTTTGGCAATTGCACCAAACATCTGCTGCGGAGATTTGCAGGTAGACGGAATGTCGAGCAGATCCGGAAATTCATGTTCAAAGAAGTTGACCCAGCCGGGGCAACAGCTCGTGAGCATCGGAAGTCTTCCGCCGTTTTCAATGCGGTCCACCAGTTCAGCCGCTTCTTCCATGATTGTAAGGTCCGCGCCAAAATCTGTATCGAAGACCTTGTCAAAGCCGAGTGCTCTGAGTGCAGCCACCATTTTGCCGGTTACCAGCTGTCCCGCTTCATTTCCAAAAGCCTCTCCCAGAGCGGCTCTGACAGCAGGCGCCGTCTGTACGATCACATATTTATTGCTGTCATTGATGGCATCCCATACTTTTGCAGTATTATTCACTTCTGTCAACGCACCTGTCGGGCAAACAGATACGCACTGCCCGCAAAATGTACAGTTCGTTTCAATCATGGGGAGACCAAACGCCGGAGACACAATGGTATGAAAGCCTCTGTTTCTTGCTGACAAAACAGAGACTGTCTGGATTTCATTGCATACCGTAACGCAACGTCTGCACAAAATGCATTTATCCAGGTTCCTTTCGATTGAAAAACTGGAATGATCTTTGGGAAAAGTTGACATATCACCTTTATATTTCATTTCCCGGATGCCCATGTCTGCTGCCAGAGACTGCAGTTCGCAGTTTGTGTTTTTCTCACATAAGAGGCAGTCCTGTGGATGATCGGATAACAGGAGTTCTACCACGGTTCGCCTGGACCGGATCGCTTTGATCGAATTTGTTTTGATCTTCATGCCTTCAGAAACAGGCGTATTGCAGGCAGGTGCTAAATTTTTTCTCCCCTCAACTTCTACGACGCAGACACGGCAGGATCCCGGATTATGGACATGTCCATCCTGTAAATTCATGTGGCACAGGGTCGGTATGAAAATATCCAGCAGTTTTGCTGCTTCCAAAATGGTCGTTCCTTCTTCGACCTGAAGTTTTTTCCCATTTATTGTTATATTTACAGTACTCAAGCCATCACCTCTTTCTCTCTGCTAATCAGACTCTGATAATCGCACTGACCGGGCAACTGGAATAGCAGGCGCCACATTTGATGCATTTGTCCTGCTGAATCCTGTGCTGTCCCTTCGGGTTACCGCTGATGCAGCTGACCGGACAGTTCCGTGCGCATTTGGTACAACCGATGCAGCTCGTTGTGATCTCATACGTGATCAGTTCTTTGCAGACACCGGCAGGACATCTGTGATCCCTTACATGTGCAAGATATTCATCTCCAAAATATTTCATCGTGCTCAGAACCGGATTTGGCGCTGTCTGTCCAAGGCCGCAGAGCGAGGTATCTTTTATGACCTGTGCCAGTTCTTTTAACGTGACCAGATCTTCCTCTTTCCCTTCTCCTTTTGTGATACGTGTCAGGATCTCGAGCAGTCTTTTATTTCCGATTCTGCAGGGTGTACACTTTCCGCAGGATTCATCCACAGTGAATTCCAGATAGAACTTTGCAATGTCTACCATGCAGTTTTCTTCATCCATGACGATCATTCCACCGGAACCCATCATGGAGCCGATTGCAGTTAAGGATTCATAATCGATCGGAAGATCCAGATCTGCAGCCGGGATACAGCCTCCGGAAGGACCGCCTGTCTGGACTGCTTTGAATTTGCCGCCGTTCTTGATCCCGCCGCCGATATCGTATATGATCTCCCGCAGCGTTGTTCCCATCGGAACCTCTACCAGTCCGACATTATTGATCTTTCCTGCAAGAGCAAATACTTTCGTTCCTTTTGACCCTGCAGTTCCGATTGCGCTGTACCAGTCCGCCCCTCGCAAAATAATGGCCGGAATATTGGCAAGTGTCTCCACATTATTTACAACCGTTGGCTTGCCCCAAAGTCCACTTTGCGCAGGAAATGGCGGTTTATTGGTCGGTTCGCCTCTTTTGCCTTCCACGGAATGGATCAGTGCGGTCTCTTCTCCGCATACAAAGGCACCCGCGCCATATTTAAGTTCTATATCAAATGTAAAATCCGTACCAAGAATATGTGATCCCAGAAGGCCCAGTTCCTTTGCCTGTCCGATTGCGACCTGAATCCGGCTTACTGCCAGCGGATATTCTGCACGAATATAGATATAACCTTTGGATGCCCCAATGGAATAGCCTGCAATTGCCATTGCTTCCAATACACTGTTGGGGTCTCCTTCGAGAATGGAGCGGTCCATAAATGCGCCCGGATCTCCTTCATCTGCATTGCATATGATATATTTCTGATCCGCTTCATTTGCCTTTGCAAACGCCCATTTTTTTCCGGTCGGAAATCCACCGCCACCTCTGCCGCGCAGACCGGATTCTGATATGATATGGATCACTTCATCCGGTGTATACTCGGTAATACACTTTGCCAGAGCCTGATAGCCTTCATTTGCAATCGATTCACTGATTTTCTCCGGATTGATCAACCCGCAGTTTCGAAGTGCGATCCGCATCTGCTTTTTATAAAAAGACATCTCATCCTGGCTGGATACTTTTTGCTTGATTGTGGGTTCTTCGTATAACAGGTGCTCTACTTTACGATTTCCAACAATATCTTCAGAAACAATCTCTGCTGCATCAGACGGTGTTACCCCGATATAGAAGGTATTATCCGGATATATTTTCACAATGGGCCCTTTTTCGCAAAATCCAAAACAGCCTGCCATAGTGACTTCGACTGTGTCTGCAAGACCCGCCTTTTGAACTTCTTCCCTGAGTTTTTCAATGATCTGCATGCTGTCAGAAGATTTGCATCCCGTTCCGCCGCACACGGATATCACTTTTTTTTGACAGGAATCTTTTGTTTCAACTGTTTCACCCATACGGACTTTGAAACATGCCGCATATTCTTTTGCCAGATTCTTTAACTCTTCATAGGAACTTATCCGATTCACCTGTGACCCTCCTATTCGTTGTACTCGTCAATAATTTTGCTTACCATGTGCTTTTCAAAATGTCCGTAAACCCGATCATTTACTGTTACAACTGGTGCAAGACCGCAGGCTCCGACACACCGCAGCATCTGCAGTGTAAAGCGTTCATCCTCTGTCGTCTCTCCGACCTTGATATGCAGTTTCCGCTCAAATTCCTCTAATATTTCTCCTGATCCTCTGACAAAGCATGCTGTTCCCATACAGACATTGATTACGGTCCGCCCTGTCGGCTTTTCTGAGAAATAGGAATAGAAGGTTACTACACCGTTCACCTCCGATAGGGGCTGCTGTAATTTGGCTGCTACATGTTTTTGTACTTCTTCCGGCAGATATCCGAAAATTTCCTGCGCTTTGTGCAGCACTGCTATGAGTGAACTTGATTTGTCCTCCAGATTGTCAATGAAGGTATCCAGTTCATCAAATAACCGCTCCTTTTGCATATTCTGACACATTTCCTTACCTCCCAACTTTTTTGCCCTTTCCCTAAATTACCTTCCATGTATTTGCTTCCTCTGACTGAAAAACTTTCGTCAGTCCGTCCCAATTGGCAACATTGCTGTCGAATAGTTATATTTTAACATTCCGCATATATCTTTGTGAATACGATAATTTGTATTCGTAATAATAAATTAATGATTGCTGTCTCCAAAAATATTTTCATCCCATTTATGGCCTTCCTATAACAGGTGACAATTGATCTCACTGCTTTATTCTTTCCATTTTTTGCATTATAATTTGAACAGATAACCAAAGATTATCACGATAGGTATAACTTATCTCTCTAACACAAACATGGAGCAGAATATGATTTATGAAAAGGCATGCGGCGCAGTCGTCTATAGGATTTTGAATGGGCGGATACACTATGTGATCATACAGCAGCAGGAAGGTTTTCATGGCTTTCCAAAAGGACATGTGGAAAAAAATGAAACCGAAGAAGAGACAGCCCTGCGTGAAATATATGAAGAGGTGGGACTCAGACCCACTTTGATAAAAGGATTTAAAGTGATCGATGAATACCCGCTTCCTCATAAGCAAAATGTAATAAAGCAGGTCGTCTACTTTCTGGCTGAATACAGCAGTCAGGCTATTATCATTCAGGAAGAAGAACTGCTCGGCGCTATGCTCTTGCCTTATGAAGAAGCGATAAAAATATTGGATTATGAAAGTTCCAGAAAGGTTCTGGCGCAGGCGGATCATTTCCTGCTTGCACAGTAGCGCTTCTCAGAATGATCCTTTTTGTAACATATTCCACCGTTTCATATATGTATATCTGAACATCTGGTATATGTCGCTGAAAAAAATTTTGTGGATATCTCGTAAAAAGTACGATACACTTTACTGTATATACAAATTTCCGAAATCAGCCGAATGTAAAAACCAGTGTAATTTCATCCTGATACGAAAATTTATGGAAATACGAGTTGTGCTGATCATAACAATTTACCAATATACCTGCGCAGCACTGATGACAGTGCAGAAATGAGGAAGCATGATTTATGAAATGGGCGGACTGTTTGGCTGGCTGATTACAATTTCTTTTGCCGGAACGATTCTGAATTATATTTTGAAACGGATTAATAGACAATGGGGCAAAAAAATAAATGCAAATCCCTCTGCTGCCCGTCTGATGAAAATCCTGATGACAGTCTTTGTACGCCAGCATAAATACTGGGGCTTTGCAGCAATTGTTTCACTGATTTTACATTTCCTGATCCAGTTCAGCCGGTTCGGAATCAATTTGACCGGCGCTCTGGCGGCTGTACTGATGTTATGTCAGCTTTTTCTGGGTTTTTTCCTGACTGCTGCCAGGAAAGCAAAGAAAAAAATCCGTGTCAGTATCGTGATCCATCGCATAATTGCCATCTTACTGATCATCGGAATTGCACTGCATTTGCTTCTCCCCTATTCGCTTAATGGGTTACTGAAAAACAATACAAAGTCCTTGTCAGAAAATGCACAAATGACCGCTTCAGCAACTGCTTCCGCACAGTCCGATACTGCTGCATCCGTTCTGCCGATCTTTACGCTGGATGAACTGGCCAAATATGATGGAACAAATGGTGCAAAGGCATATGTAGCATGC
>JAGOGF010000157.1 GCA_017996845.1 Butyrivibrio sp. | reverse complement strand
AGGTATAACAGAATATATGTTTTTGTTTACCGCAACTGATTTTGAAGGAGAGCCGGTACCTTGTGATGAAGGAGAACTGGAATGGATCGATACCGATCAGGTCTGGAAAATGAATATATGGGCAGGAGACAAGATTTTTTTCAGACTTTTAGACGACGAGGAGGCATTTTTTTCCTTGAAACTCATATATAATAAAAATGGCAACCTGGAGCAGGCAGTACTGAATGGCAAAGAAATGGAACTGTTTGATCTGTTAAACGAAGACGGAAGCATCAGTGGGGCAGTGCAGGAACGCAGTGTTGTTCACAGAGAGGGAAGTCTGCATGGAACGGTTCATATGTGGATTGTGAGAGATACAGAGGATGGCAGACATGATGTACTGTTACAGAAGCGCAGTATTGACAAGGATTCCCACCCGGGCTGTTATGATATCTCTTCTGCAGGACATATGCAGGCAGGGGATACACCACTTGCGGCAGCTGTTCGTGAAATGCATGAAGAACTGGGATTGCAGGTAAATCCTGAGGATTTGAATTATATAGGTGATCATCGGGGCGAATTTGCAGAAACATTTTATGGTAAAAAGTTTCATGACAAAGAGCTCAGCCATGTATATCTGTACAGACAGCAGGTAGATACCGCGGCGCTGACATTGCAAAAGAGCGAAGTGGAAAGTGTCTGCTGGATGGATATTGAAAAATGCAGAAAAAATATTGGAGAAAGTACGCTGTCCAATTGCATTTACCCGGATGAACTGGATCTGGTCATCGATTATTTGAAATAGGATTATTTATATTAAAAACACATATTTTAAATAAAAACAGGGAGAACACAGGAAATGGATGAAGAGAGAATAGAAAAACAGCTTGCTTTTTGCAAAGAAATTGATAAAGAAAAAGAAATTTTCAGACAAACCTATCTGGCAGACGGCAGCAGAAAGGAAAATGATGCCGAGCATGCCTGGCATATGGCATTGATGACAATTTTACTGAGTGAGTATTCCAATGAAGAAATTGATGTGCTAAAAACCATAACCATTTTGCTGATTCATGATCTGGTGGAGATAGATGCAGGGGATACCTATGCTTACACAGAAGCAGGACAAGATAGTCAGAAAGAAAGAGAAACTGCTGCTGCAGAGCGGATTTTCGGAATACTTCCCAAAGAGCAGGGAGAAAAACTGCGGGCACTCTGGGAAGAGTTTGAAGAACGAAAAACACCGGAAGCCAGATTTGCAAGAACGATGGATAATATTCAGCCTATGATGCTCAATGCTGCTTCAGAAGGAAAGAGCTGGACCGAGCATAGTGTTCGTCTGCAGCAGGTCCTGAACCGCAACAGACATACGGGGGAAGGTTCCGAAGAATTATGGAATTATTGCAGAGCGCATTTTATTGAACCGAATGTGGAAAAGGGAAAAATAATAAAAGATATGTAAGCGTTTGATAAGTAAAAGATATACTTCGCAGACGGTAGGAAAGGATTAACGTGAAAGAAACGGATTATCTTGCAGGACGTGTCAGAGAACTTGCCAATAAGGCTTATCAGAATGAGTACATTACCCATACAGACTTCTTGTCTGCTTCCGAACTGGCGGGCGTATATGACGGCATGATAAAAGAAAAAGAGCCCGTTCATTTTTGTTTATATGGCGGAAGGGAAGAAGCGGACAGAAATGTGCTTGTTTTTTTGCCATCTTATCTGGATGCAGAGAATTTCCAGCTGCAGGAAGCGGCAGAGCCACAGGTGGTAGCCTGTATACGGGTCTTACCCGTAAATGCCAGATTCGCGGATGCGTTAAATCACAGAGATTACCTGGGCGCACTTATGAATATGGGAATTGAAAGAGATAAAATAGGAGATATTCTGACAGCGCGTGAGGAAGCCAAAGCATATATTTTTGTTATGAAGGATATGGCAGGACTGGTTTGCAGCGAACTGATCAGGATCAAACATACATCTGTAAAGTGTGAAGAAGTACTTCCTGGAGAATGCGACATCTATCCGGAGTTTGAAGAATTGGAAGGCAGCGTTGCCTCCGAGAGACTGGACGTGATTCTTTCCTTTGTTTACCATCTTTCCCGTGCGGATGCGCAGCACCTGATTGATGCACAGGAAGTCTATGTTGATGGAAGGACAGCATTCAGCGGGGGATATGATCTGAAAACGGGGGTGAAAGTATCCGTAAGAGGATATGGCAAATTTATATATGAAGGGCAGACCGGAACGAGCCGAAAAGGCAGATTGTTCGTACAGGTAAAAATATATAAATAAAAAGGGCAGATGGTATCAGACAGCTTATTGATCACTCAGGAAAGGAAACCAATACATGAAACTCATGCATTTATCGGATTTGCATCTTGGAAAAAGGGTATATGAATTTTCCATGTATGAAGATCAGAAGTATATATTAAGCCAGATTCTGGATATTGCAGACAAAGAGCAGGTGCAGGCAGTTATGATCTGTGGAGATATATATGATAAACAGATTCCACCGGCCGAGTCAGTTCAGCTGTTTGATGATTTTCTGACAAAACTTTCTGTGCGAAAGCTTCCGGTATTTATCATAAGCGGAAATCATGATTCGGCGGAACGGCTTTCTTTCGGCGCAAGGCTCATGGAACAAAGCGGGGTATGTTTTTCAGAAACCTTTTCAGGAAAGATTCAGACATATCAGTTACAGGATGAGAATGGCAGTTTAAATCTTTATCTATTGCCTTTTTTGAAACCTACGATTGTACGTCAGGCTTTTCCGGAAGCAGAAATCGGAAGTTATCAGGATGCTGTGACTTATGCACTGCAGCAGGTAAAGCCGGATGAGAGTCAACGGAATATTTTGATGGCACATCAGTTTGTGACCGGTGCACACAGAAGTGAGTCGGAGGAGATACTGGTAGGAGGTCTGGATAATATAGATGCTTCTGTTTTTTCTGCATATGATTATGTTGCACTGGGACATATCCATACACCGCAAAAAGTTGGAAGAGAAACGATCCGCTACTGTGGAACGCCTATCAAATATTCTTTTTCAGAGGCAGCAAAAGATAAAAGCGTAACAATTGTGGAACTTGCAGAAAAAGGAAAGGTGCAGATACAGGAACACATTCTCAAACCGCTCCATGATCTGCGGGAAATCCGCGGAACCTACGAAGAACTTACTGCACGGAAGAATTATGCTGATACGGACGTGGAAGATTATCTGCATATTACGCTGACAGATGAAGAGGATATTATGGATGTAATGGATAAGCTTCATACCATATATCCGAATATCATGAAGCTGGATTATGATAATCTGCGGACCAGAAACAGCAATCATATTTCCGGGGTGGATCCCTTACAGGAAAAAAGTCCGGCAGAACTGTTTGAAGCATTTTATCAGTTGCAGAATAATCAGAATATGACAGTGCAGCAGAAGGAATATATTGCGCAGATGATCGATAAAATCTGGGAACAGGCATAAGAAAGGCAGATAAAAAGATGAAACCGATGAAACTGACAATGTCTGCTTTTGGACCATACAAGGCAGAAACAATCGTAGATTTTACCCGTCTTGGGGAAAATGGACTGTATCTGATTACAGGAGATACCGGAGCCGGAAAGACAACGATCTTTGATGCAATTACCTACGCATTATATGGAGAAGCCAGCGGCAGCAGCAGAGATGATGCCAGAATGTTCCGCAGTAAATATGCGGAAGAGCAGACACCCACCTTTGTGGAACTGATATTCTTTTATCATGGACTGTCTTATGTCGTCAGAAGAAATCCGGAATATGAACGTGCAAAGAGCAGGGGAGAAGGCGTGACCCTGCAAAAGGCAGATGCTGAGCTGATCTACCCGGATGGTCGGGCTGCAGTGACCAGGACAAAAGAAGTTACAAAAGCAGTAACGGAGCTGATCGGGTTGGACCGCAATCAATTTGCACAGATTGCAATGATTGCGCAGGGAGACTTTTTGAAGCTCTTACTTGCCAAAACAGAAGAACGGAGCAAAATTTTCAGAGAAATATTCAGAACGGCAAGATATCAGCAGCTGCAGGATGCTTTGCGCAGGGAAACGCTTACGGTATCAGAAGAATATCAGATACAGAAAAAAAGTGTGGAACAGCTGCTGCGTGAGGTGAATGGGATTACGCAGGAGCAGAAGGATTTTTATCATACCTGTGAAATCACGCAGGAAGAAGAAATTCTGGATACGCTGAAGGATATGATAGAAACGGACACACAAGCATTGGAAGCACTTGCTGTGAAAGCAAAGGAAAAGGAACAGGCGCTTGAAGAAATCAATCGGCAGATCGGGATAACCGGGAACAGAAGTAAACTGGAAACGCAACTGGAAGAGGAAAAAAAGGCACTTATCATGGCACAGCCGCGTCAGGAGCAGGCACTTATCATATATGAAAGTGAAAAGAAAAGAGCGCCGGAGCGGGAGCGGGCAGCCATTCTGATTTCGGATAAAGAGGCAAAACTGTCACAATATGAGGAACAGGAGCAGCTCCTTACAAAAAAGCAGGAACTGCAAAAAAAAGTAGAAGCATTGGAAGGATGTATTCAGGACAAAAAAGAAAAACTGCAGTCTGCGCTGGAGCAGCTGCAGAAAAAGCGGATTTTGCTGGAAGAAACGGTAGATGCTGCTTCACAGGAAAGCAGTGCTCGGGCAGCACTTACGGAAACAACGAATAAACAGGCTATTATAAAAGATATGCTCGCAAAAAGTATTATTTTTAAAAGAGAAGCACTGGAATGCAAAAGGCTGCAGCAGGAGTTTCTGATGCAGGAGCAGGAAGCAGAGAAACTGACTGAGAGATATCAGGAAATGAACAGGCGTTACCTGCATGCGCAGGCTGGAATTCTGGCAGCAGGACTGACAGAAGGTCTGCCATGTCCGGTATGCGGTGCAGTTCATCATCCTTCACCTGCGCAAAGGGAAGAAGATGCTCCGGATCAGCAGACAGTTGAACGGGCACAGAAGGAAGCTACCCGGCAGCAGCAGATTGTGGCTGGAAAAAGTGGGGAAGCAGGTGCACAGAAGGGAAAGCTGCAGAATTTTTTACAGGAACTTCTGGGAAAAGCAATGCAATACAGTCAGGATACGACGGATGAATGGGAGAGTCTTAGAAAGAAGGCTCTTTTACAAAGTGAAATTCCACAGGAACTTACAGAAAACTGGAAAAGACAGGAAGAAAGCTTGCAGGAAACTGCAATGGAAGAAAACAGGCGTATGCAGGAAGCGCATGCATGCAGAGAAAAGAGGCAAATATTACAGAATGAAATTCCGCAGATAGAAGAGTGGTGCCACCAGGTACAGCAGGATGTTCACAATCTGGAAGTTGAAAAAGCGCAAAATGAAACAGAGAGCACAGGAATTCTGGTAC
>JAGOGF010000010.1 GCA_017996845.1 Butyrivibrio sp. | reverse complement strand
ATATTGACGAAATAAAGGGGGTATATATTCCCTTCTGGCTATATGATACAGAAGTCAGTGTGGATATGAATTATGAGGGTACAACGCATAAATTCTGGAGTGACAGCAATTATAATTATACGGATACCAGCTATTATGAAATTTGCCGAAAGGGCAGCATGGAATTTACACATGTACCGGTTGATGGTTCGGAGAAAATGCCCAATGATCTGACGGAGTCCATAGAACCTTTTATGATGAAAGATCTGCAGCCATATGATGGCGGTTTTCTGGCAGGCTTTCTGGCAAATAAATATGATGTGGATGAACAGGCAGCAAAGGAACGTGCACTGGAGCGAATTCAGAAAGGTGCAGAGGATGTGGTCCGGGGTACGGTCAGCGGATATGATTCGGTCAGAACGCTGAGCAGTCAGATTGTTCCGGAGCAGGTGAATGCCAAGTATGCGCTTTATCCGGTTTGGCTTCTTACCACGACATGGAAGGATGCGCATTATCTTTTTGCCATGAACGGGCAGACGGGGAAAATGGTAGGAAATCTTCCGGTCAGCAGGTCTGCGGCAATCAAATATTATGCGATGTTTGCAGCGGCTTTTTCTGCAATTATGCTGCTGGTGGAATGGATAGTCAGGTTCTGAAGCAGAAGGGGAATGATAGAATGAAAAAAGGATTGAAAAAATCTGTTATGCATTTTCTGATGCTGGGGATGCTGGTACTGCTGCTTGCAGGTGCAGGTAAAATAACGGCAAAGGCAGAATCCGCAAAGCCGGAATCCACAACGGCAGAATCTGCAGAGACAGAATCTGCAAAGCCGGTTGCGGTGGTACAGGATGATGCCGGACTTCTTACAGATACGGAAGAAAAGTCATTACAGGAACAGATGCAGGAAATAAGTAACACGTATGGCTGCGAGATGGCAGTTGTGACGGTCGATTCATACAGTGAAAGTACGATAGAGGCGTTTGCAGATGATACTTCCGATCAGAATAATTTCGGATTTGGGAAAGCAAACGGTGGAATCCTTCTGGCGCTTAGCATGGGAGACCGTAAATGGGCGATTTCCACATATGGTTCTGCCATTGCAGATTTTACGGATGAAGGACAGAAATATATCACGGATCGGATGGTACCAATGCTTTCCGCAGGTGATTATAACGGCGCTTTTACAAAATATGCTTCATTGTGCGGTACATTTTTGAAACAGGCGCAAACAGGAAAACCATATGATGTGGGTCATATGCCAAAAAAACCGGTGACCCCATTAATGATCGTATTGTGCATTGTTTTTGGAAGTGCAGTTGCAGCATTGCCAATCTGGGTTATGGTTTCAGGGATGAAAACAATCCGTTTTGCGGACAGTGCAGAGGCATATGAAGATAAAAACAGCCTGCAGATGTCCGTGAAGGAAGATCGTTTCCTGCGGCATTTGATAACAAGAACACCCATACCAAAGGATAACGGATCATCCGGCGGCAGTTCTACCCATACGTCTTCCTCTGGAACATCACATGGCGGAAGCAGCGGCAGCTTTTAAAAAATGCAGCGAGGTGCCAATGTTTTTTGCTGTAATAAAATGGTATGGTGGTTCTGTTTTATGCTTCGCGGATATATCTTTGCAGAGTGTTGAGGACTTTTTTCTTATCGGCGCTCCAGAGAGGCGCGATCAGAAGCTTTTTGGGTCCATCACCGGTAAGACGATGAACGATGGTTTCAGGCGGCAGGAGTTTGATACAGCTTACAATGATATTGCAATATTCATCCAGTGTCATGACAGGGAACGGATTGTCCAAATAATTACGGGCAAGCTCCGTTCCCTTTAATATATGCAGAAGCTGTAGCTTGATTCCGTCGAGCACAGGAGAAAGTCCGGCAAGATAGCGAACGGTATCCAGCATATCCGCTGCGGATTCACCCGGAAGTCCCAGGATAATATGTACAATAACGGTAAATCCCTGCATTTTCAGTTTCTGATATGTTTTTTCAAAAACAGGAAGTGGATAGCCACGATGAATCGCCAAAGCAGTCTTTTCATGAATGGTCTGCAGTCCAAGTTCGATCCAGACAGGTTTGATTTTGTTCAGTTCGGATAGCATAGCAAGAATTTCATCCGGCAGGCAATCCGGTCTGGTTCCGATTGAAAGTGCCACGATTTCAGGACAGGAGATTGCTTCACGGAACAAATGAAAAAGCCGATCAGGATCGCCATAGGTATTGGTGTACGACTGAAAATAAGCAATATACTTCCGTTCAGAAGCAGGAATTCCCGCAGGAAACTTTGCATCAATCCTGTTTTTGGCTTCTGCAATCTGCTGCCGGATGGGAGCAATGGCAGATGCAAAGTCTCCGGAGCCGCCTTCGGAGCAGAAAGAACATCCGCCTGATCCGATCGTGCCATCTCTGTTTGGGCAGGAGCAGCCTGTCTGCAGGGAAAGCTTATATACTTTTGTTCCGAATTGCTTTTTTAATGCATCGGACAGGGTATTGTAGTTCATTTTAATGTTTTTCCTCCGGCGCTGATACCAAATTCTTCATTCGTTCTGATTGTAGCATAAAAACATCTTTGTTGATGTGAAAAAAGATCATTGACTTATCATTTGAAATATGGTTTTATTAAATAAATTAGAACTTTGACAGAGTAAACCGTTGAAGCGGGGATGAAACGAAAGGGGCACTTCCAGAGAGTCCGGGCAGATGAGAGCCGGATAGAACGCCGATTCGCAAATGGGCCGCTGAGGGCATGGTAAACAGCCGAAAGGCCTAGTAGCACATGACGTAAGGCATACGTTAGTTGCCGGAGATATGATAGTATCTCGCAGAGCGCGTGAGAAGACTGTATACAGTCATTTGATCCGGGGATAATATAATTTGTATTTCGGGGAAAATGGATATTGGTACAGAACATCACGAATCAGGGTGGCACCACGATAAACGGTTAGATTGTTATCGCCCCTGACGGAAAGAGCAGTAACTGCCTCTTTCTGTCAGGGGCTTTTTATGCATTATAAATGCATATATAATCGGGAGGAATCATGCAGCAGACATCATTTGAAGAAGTCAGTAGAATTGCCGAAAATGGGGATTATAAGCTTATTCCCATAAAGAGAGAGATCCTTTCAGATATCAGGACACCGGTAGAAACCCTGAAAGCCTTGCAAAATGTCAGTGATCACTGCTTTTTGCTCGAAAGTGTGGAAGATAACAGACAATGGGGAAGATATTCCTTCCTGGGGTATGCGCCGACGATGGAAATATGTTGCAAAGATCATGTCCTGACAGTATCTGCAAAAACAAAAATACAAATGCAAACGGATCATCCGGGAGAATATATCAAGCAGTTGATTGCAGAAAACCGTGCACCAAGACTTGCGGATATGCCACCGTTTACAGGGGGACTGGTTGGATATTTTTCTTATGAATATATGCAGTATGGCGAACCATCTCTGCATTTTCAGTCACAAAATGAAGATGATTTTCAGGACATGGATCTGATGCTTTTTGAACAGCTGATTGCATATGATAATCTCAGACAGAAGATCCTGCTGATCGCAAATGTGCATACGGATTCCCTGCAGCAATCCTATCAGAGTGCGAATTTGAAACTGGATGAAATGGAGCAGCTGATCAGAAAAGGTGAGCCCAGAAGCAATCAGCCAGGAAAGCTGCTGGGAGAACTGAAACCACTGTTTTCCGAAGCCGCCTATTGTCAGAAAGTAGAACAGGTAAAGCGCTATATTCGGGAAGGTGATATTTTTCAGCTCGTACTGTCCAATCCGATGGAAGCGCCGTTTGCAGGGAGTCTCCTGGATACCTACCGGATTCTCCGGACCACCAACCCATCTCCCTTTCTGTTTTATTTTTCCGGAAACGTGGAAATAGCAGGAGCATCTCCGGAAACACTCGTGAAGGTGGAAAACGGTGAGATACAGACTTTTCCGCTTGCCGGTACAAGACCAAGAGGGAAAGATTATGCAGAAGATCAGGCACTTGAAAAAGAACTGCTGGCGGATCAGAAAGAATGTGCAGAGCATAATATGCTGGTGGATCTGGGGAGAAATGATCTTGGAAAACTTTGTGAGTTCGGATCGGTAAAAGTAGAAAAATACATGACGATTGAGCGCTATTCACATGTAATGCATATCGGATCGGCAATTAAGGGAAAACTGCAAAAAAGCAGACAGGCAGTTGATGCGATAGACAGTGTTTTACCTGCCGGAACACTGTCAGGAGCACCTAAAATCAGAGCCTGTCAGCTGATTGATGAATTAGAAAATAAAAAGCGCGGAATCTATGGCGGCGCGATCGGTTATGTTGACTTTACGGGTAATCTGGACACCTGTATTGCAATTCGGCTCGCATTTAAGATAAACGGAAAGGTGTTTGTCAGATCCGGCGCGGGTATTGTCGCAGACAGCGTTCCGCAAAAAGAATATCAGGAATGTATCAATAAGGCAAAAGCGGTGGTTCTGGCAATAAAGGAGGCAGAGAATGATTCTCTTGATTGATAACTATGACAGTTTTACTTACAACCTGTATCAGCTTGTCGGAACTATTTGTCCGGATATTGTAACGATCCGAAATGATGCAAAGAGCGTTTCTGCAATCAGACAGATGAAACCACAGGCAATTATTTTGTCCCCCGGACCGGGGAAACCTTCACAGGCGGGGATCTGCGAAGACATCGTGAGACAACTGGGAGCAGATATTCCGATATTGGGCGTGTGCCTGGGACATCAGGCAATCTGCGAAGCATACGGCGGAACCGTTGATCATGCAAAAGAACTGATGCATGGCAAACAGTCAATTGCAAGGCTGGATACCGCATGCAGATTATTTACAGGGATGCCGGATGAGATTCCGGTGGCAAGATATCATTCTCTTGCACTCAAAGAAGAAACGCTTCCGAAATGTCTGCAGATTGTTGCACGATCCGATGATGGTGAAGTGATGGCGGTACAGCATCAGACAAGTCCGGTATATGGGCTGCAGTTCCATCCGGAATCCATTATGACACCGGACGGAATGGCGATTCTGCAGAATTTTATTGCGATCATTTCCTGAGTTTTTTACAAGCCAGGCTTTCAGATGAAGGCAGAATAGAATCGGAATCAGAATATTTTTTCATATCAGAGGGCGATCTGCAGAGAGCCCTCTTTTTTCCTGCTGTTTTCGTAGAATAACCACTTGGATTACAGAATTTACCTCTTAGTGCTTATCTGTTTACAGTGTGGGGCGCATTGATTATGATGTGTTCATAACATAACAATTCACTGGAAGGACCAGGAAATGAAAATCAAGGTGGAGATGGATGAAAGTATCACAGAAGATGAAGTGGTGATCAGGTGCGGCAGTTACAGCGAAGATATTGCGGCGCTACAGAAAAGGATTATGGAAGCAGTGGCTGTCAGACAACAGCTCTGTGTATACAAGGGCGATACCGATTATTATTTATCCCTGCAGGAGATCCTCTTTCTGGAAACGGAAGGGGCAGGAGTTGCAGTTCATACCAGAACAGAAATTTACAGTACGCACATGAGACTGTATGAACTTGCAGATTTGCTTCCGGGATCCTTTATCCGGGTGTCCAAGTCAACGATCATCAACATTACAAAAATCCGTGCCGTAAAAAAGAACATTACAGGAGCCAGTCAGGTGGAATTTACGGGAACGGAAAAAAAGGCATTTGTATCACGCAGTTTTTTCAAGGAGTTTATTACAAAGATGGAAGAAAAGAGGTTGGATAAATGAAAAAAACAAAGGAAATTCTGATCGGCATAATGCTGATCCTGGTGGCGGTTTATCTTCTGATGGCAAAGCTTGCGATATTACCGAAGCTTCCGGTTTTCACCGTTTTGTTTACACTGTTTTTCGTGTATACGGCAATACATGGTATTATGAAAAAAAGTATATTTGAACCGGTTATGTCTGTTGCATTTCTGGGATGTATCTATGCGAGGCCGCTTGGAATTACGGCAATTACACCGTGGCTTCTTCTGGGAGCTGCACTCCTGATAGCAATCGGACTGCATGTGATTTTCAAGGGACACATTTCGGTAGAGGTACACAACGATCAGGAGAGAGGCGGGATGCATATGACAGAAGATAATGTAATTGACAGGACTAGAGAAAGCGAGACAGGGACACAAAAACAGACAGATGACGGCAGTCGTATTTATTTTTCCAATTCTTTAAACGGAAGCAGCAAATACATTCGGTCCGAGCATTTTGCCAGTGCAGAACTGGAAAATAATCTGGGAAGTCTGAATGTATATTTTGACCAGGCAGTAATCACAGATAACAGTGCCTCTGTTCACGTAGAGAACAATCTGGGAGAAACCAATCTGTATTTTCCTGCGAACTGGAGAATTGCAATGCAGGCAGAGAGCTGCCTTGGCAATATTGTTGATCACAGCACGCCGATTAGTGATGAGACTGCGCCGATTCTCAAACTGTATGTGGAAAGTAATCTGGGAAGCGTTAATATCTATACCCTTTAAAGCAAAACATGCATGAAAGTCAACGAGGAAGAGGGAGAGTTTTGATATGGATTCATCAATTGTCGAACAGGATGTGAAAAGCGGATATCGTGATGTTTTTTGCGGTGATCTGTTTGATTGCAATCGCGGCTGCCGGAATTCGTAAAATTGAGTTAAGCTGATTGAAAAAGAATAGGAAAAGAATAGGAAAAGAAGTAAAGGATTTTTTACTACCCGAAAACACAAGATATGGTATACTGAAAGCATCAATCATACAAAACTGAATAACATTCTGTTGCCGGGAGGTAATGCCAATGAAGAAAATCTACATACTGGACACCAATGTTCTCATTCAGGCTTCCTATGCACTTAAGTGCTTTGCGGACAATGAGGTGGTTCTTCCGCTGGTCGTACTGGAAGAACTTGACACACACAAACGGGATGAGGGTGAGCGTGGATCAAATGTACGGGAAGCGATCCGCATGATCGAGCAGATCAGGGAACAGGGAGATCTGACCAAAGGCGTTCACATGGATAACGGCGGGATGCTGCGCATCGAAAAAAATTTCAAGGATGTTCAGCTGCCGCAGGATCTTTCTGAATACAAATCCGACAACAGAATTCTGAAGGTCTGCATTGGCCTTTCACAGAGCAAAAAGGAGCAGGTTATCCTCGTAACAAAGGACATTCTGATGCGAATAAAGGCACAGCTGCTGGGAGTCAAAGCAGAAGATTTTACAACAGAACAGGTAGCAGGACGTACCGAGCAGTATTCCGGGAGAATTACGGTTTATGCGCCGGAAGAACTCTTTCATGAATTTAAGAAAAAAGGAATATCGGTCGAACAGGTGTATTGCGCGGATGCGAAAGGCAAACGGCATACACCTGTTTTATTTGAAAATGAATTTGTTATTCTGCAGGCAGATGAATCGCTGAAGAAGACCCAGATGGGACGTGTTGAGAAAGGAATGATCCGAAAGCTGGAATATGAAAAAAGTCAGCCATATGGGGTAAGACCCAGAAATGCAGGGCAGTATTTTCTGCAGGAGGCATTGATGCAGCCGGCAGAGACAGCACCCCTCGTAATTGTAAAAGGTATGGCAGGCACAGCGAAGACGTTTTATGCACTGGCGGTAGGACTGGAGAAGATGATCAACCGTCCGACGGGTGAATACAGAAGGATTCTGGTGTGCAGACCGAATTCACAGTTTGATGATGACATCGGTTTTCTGCCTGGCAACGAGCAGGAAAAAATATCGCCATTGATGCGCCCTGTTATTGATAATCTGGAGCAGCTGATTGATTCCAATGATGAAGAACGCTATCAGGATGAGGGAGAACTGACGGATAAGACAACCGAAATTTTTGATCGCGGAATTATTCAGGCGGAAGCACTGAATTTCATCAGAGGACGGTCCATTCTCAAAACATATCTGATTATTGATGAAGCACAGAATATGACGCCGGCACAGGTAAAGGGGATTATTACCCGTGCCGGAAAAAACACCAAGATCATTCTGCTGGGAGATCCCAATCAGATCGACAGACCGTTTCTGGATGAAAGAACCAATGGATTATCCTATGCATCAGAACACATGAAGGGGAGCCCCTTATGCTGGCAGATCAGTCTGACAACGCAGGAATGTGAAAGATCTCATCTTGCTATGGATGCAATAGAGAGGCTGCAGGATAAATTTTAAGAACAGGAGAATGCTTTTTTGGTAACAAATGCAACATAACAGAATCTGCTTTTGTGTTAAATTCTGATCATAGACAACCAGAATTCACAGGAGGGTGACCCAGATGAGCAAATTAATTGATCTGAACAAAAATGTACAGGATCTTTGCACGCAGTATCCGGAACTGATCGGTATTATGACAGATCTTGGATTCAAAGATATCACCAGACCGATCACGCTTGCGACAATCGGAAAAGTGATGACGATTCCAAAGGGTGCAGCGATCAAAAAAATATCGATGCAGAATATTAAAGAGACACTGATGCAGCATGGTTTTGAAATTGCAGATGCAGAAACAGAACGAAAACTGCTGTTGAAGAGTTATGTTTCAAGGCTGACAGAGGGGGAAAAACTTGAAACGGTAAGAGAAGATTTTGTAAAAAATTTTGCTGACATTTCCGCACTTGAAATTGTACAGGCCGAACAGGAACTGATCAAAGAAGGCACACCTATCAGCGATGTACAGAATTTGTGCGATGTGCATTCTGCACTTTTTCATGGAGCAACGCAGGCAGAAAAAATCGAAAATGCAGAGGAAGCAGTCCGCATGTCCATGTCGGAACAGAATAATGAAAGTGTGCATTCAGCTAAAAAAGCAAAACTTGTGAGGAAAACCGTTCATCCGGACAAATTATCCGGTCTTCATGATGCAGCAGGCTTTTCAACTTCAGTTATGAAGGACCTGGAGCGTATGATTAATGAAAAGGGTCATCCGCTCTGGATTTTGCACCGGGAAAACCTTGCAATTGAGGATTTGATCCTGAAGATCGAGGCAGATCAGCAATTGACAGGCAGCAGAACGAATGAGCTGCTGCAACAGCTCAGAGCGGTAGCAAGTCATTATGGAAAAAAGGATGAACTTTTTTTCCCGCTTTTGAAAAGAAAGTATGATGTAGCAGGACCTTCTGATGTGATGTGGGGCGTTGATGATGAAATCAGAAATGAACTGAAATTGGTTTCTGCAGAACCGGAAAATCTGCAGGAACGCCTCCAGGCGCTTCTAAAGCAGATGCGTGAGATGATATACAAGGAAGAAAACATTCTTTTTCCGCTTGGCGCGGAATATTTTACAGATGCAGAATGGTTCAGTATCCGGCGCGATATTCCGGAATTTGGATGTTGCCTGATTACAGCGGTTCCGGAATGGGAAAAGATGCAGATAGCGGAGCGTGAATTTCAGAAAGAAGGAAATGCCCCGGATGCAGAAACGAAAGACGGAGTAATAAAACTTCCTACCGGTCAGATGTCGGAAGCACAGCTTCGTGCGGTTCTGAATACAATGCCTTATGAAATCACTTTTATAGACGAACAGAATATGACACGTTATTTCAATGAAGGAGAAAAGCTGTTTCCAAGACCGATATCAGCACTTGGAACGGAGGTTTTCGACTGTCATCCGCCGAAAGCAAAACCGATTGTAAAACAGCTGATTAAAGACCTGCAGGAGGGAAAGCGTGAATCCATGGAAGTCTGGATGCCCAAAAACGGGGAATTGACGCTGGTGCGTTACATTGCTGTCAGGGATGATAACAGAAAATATATGGGCGTACTGGAAGTGGTGCAGAAGATGGGAACGATTGCAACACATTTTGGTAAATGAAATCATTTTTTTGGAAAATAGAATCAGTATAATAAGAGAAAGCATGATTAAAACACATGATACAGCGGGCTTTTTGAAACGCATTGCAGTATCGTGTGTTTTTTTGCAGTATCTACACGGCCGCTGCAGAAATCGTGTTATGATGGGAATTAAATAGTGAAAAGAACCTACTTGTACCCAAAGCAAGTCCTGTGGTATCGTAGAGGCGCAGAGACAGAAAGTGTATTCGAAATGCGGACAGCAGGTATTTCGGATTACGATAAAATACCAAGGAGCAGAATTTAAATGAATCATATGGATATTCAGGCAGTGATCTTTGATATGGATGGTGTGATTTTTGATTCGGAGCGTCTGTATCTGGAATATGAGAAAAAGATTGCACAGGCGCATCAGATTCTCAATGAAGAGGATGTTGCGAAGAAATGTATCGGGGTAACGGAAGAAGAGACCAGACGGATTCATATGGAGGTGCATGGACCGGATTTCCCGTATGATACTTTTCGACATGAAATTATGGCGGAATTTGAGAAACGCGCAGATCAGAATATGCCTTTAAAACCAGGTGTTTTTGAACTGCTGCATTTTCTGCAGCAGCAGAATATTCCGATTGCAATTGCATCTTCCACACAGACCAGGATCGTATGGAAAGAACTGACAGATGCCGGAATTATCACTTTTTTTCAGCATATTGTGGGAGGCGATCAGGCGGGCAGGAGTAAACCCGCTCCGGATATCTTTTTGAAAGCGGCAGAGAAACTTGAAGAAAACCCGAAAAACTGTCTGGTTATAGAGGATTCATATAATGGCATCCGTGCGGCACATGCGGCAGCGATGATGCCGATCATGGTACCGGATCTTCTGGAACCGACCAGTGAAATGCAAATGCTTGCGATGCAGATTCTGCCTTCGCTGAACGCGGTAAGAGATTATCTGGATCAGGTTCTTGCCTAATAACAGTTGAACGGAGATTACAGCTGATTTGATCAAAAGGAGCAGGATGGAAAAAGAAAAACTGATTTTTCATATTGATGTAAATTCGGCATTTTTATCCTGGTCAGCGGTGAAAAGGCTTCAGGATGATCCGGAAGCGACAGATCTGCGAACAATTCCATCTGCAGTGGGAGGTGACAGGGCGACCAGACACGGTATTATCACGGCCAAATCTATCCCGGCCAGAAAATATGGTGTGACAACGGGGGAGCCTGTTATAAAGGCTTTGCAGAAATGTCCGAATCTGGTGCTTGTCAAAGCGGATTTTGAAACCTATCACAGCTTTTCCTGTGCATTTATCAGTGTTCTTCATCAATATGCACCTGTTGTGGAACAGGTATCCATTGATGAAGCGTTTCTGGATATGACAGGAACAGAACAACTATATGCGGATCTGGTGGTGCCCGGACATCCGTTTCCCATCTGCCTTGCAGAAAAAATCAAGGATGAAATCCGTGATACACTTGGATTTACGGTAAATGTCGGAATATCCGTCAATAAACTGCTCGCAAAAATGGCAAGTGATTTTTCCAAACCGGATAAAGTGCACACACTTTTTCCGAATGAAATAGCAGAAAAAATGTGGCCGCTTGATATCGGTGAATTGTATGGGTGCGGGAAAGCAACGGCGCAGCGCCTGCGGGGACTGGGGGTGCGGACAATCGGTGATGCGGCGCACATGAAGGAAGAGACACTGCAGGCGGTACTTGGAGTAAAAGGCGGAGAATATATCTGTAGAAGTGCAAATGGGATAAGCGATTCAAAGGTAGAGGAAGCAGAGGAAGAAGCCAAAGGATACTCAAACGAAACGACAACTTCGGAGGATATTACAGCGGATAATTATATTGCGCAGGCAACGCCGATTTTGCGATGGTTATCTGAAAAAGTCGCCGGAAGATTGCGGCGTGATGGTGTGTATGCACTTACAATCGGTGTCAGTGTCAAAACGGATGATTTTAAAAGACATTCCAGGCAGACAACGGTGTCGGAATCCGTGAACCGGACAGATATAATTTTTCAAACTGCGGCGGATCTCCTGAATCAGCTGATGCTGGGAAGCGGGGGACTTTTCCAGAGGGGCAGCTGTATTCGTCTGATCGGGGTGTCTGCAACCAATCTGGATCATGGCATGTACAGGCAGATGAATCTGTTCGAACTGGAGGGGATACAAAAAGGTGCGCATGAAGGAAAGACATTGCAGCAGGTATCAGGCAAACCTGTGCGATCATCTGAAAAGGAACGCAAACTTGATGAAATGACGGACAGAATCCGTGGAGAATTTGGTAAACGTGCAGTGATAAGAGCAAGTGAACTGGAGAAAAAGAATAAGGAAATAGAGAAAAAAGACTGACGGGAAAGGAAACCGTCAGTCTTTTTATGATCCAGGTTCTGCAGAAAGCAATTCTCCTCAAAATCATATTGAAACATATGTTCGAATCATGTATAATAAGAACATACATTCGATAAATGTATTTGTTCTATTCACAAAATGAGGAAAAAAATGATTATTGGAGAGAATCTGACATTGGAGCAGAAGCTTGAAATTCTGGGAGACGCTGCGAAATATGATGTGGCGTGTACGTCAAGCGGAGTTGACCGCAAGGGTAACGGTCAGGGAATCGGAAATGCAGTAAAGGGAGGAATCTGTCATGCTTTTGCAGCAGACGGAAGATGCGTTTCTCTTCTGAAAATTCTGATGACAAATGAATGTGCTTATAATTGTAAATATTGTATCAATCGTTCGCAGAACGATGTTGTCCGTGCAACTTTTACACCTGAAGAGGTTGCCAGACTGACCATTGAATTTTACAGACGTAATTATATCGAGGGTCTTTTTCTGAGCTCAGGAATCTATCCCAACCCGGAAGAAACAGTAAGGAGGATGCTGGAAGCGATTCGGCTGCTTCGTGTGAAATACCGCTTCAATGGCTATATTCATGTTAAGACAATTCCGGGAGCTTCCATGGAACTGACGCAGGAAGTAGGATGGCTGGCGGATCGCATGAGTGTGAATCTGGAACTGCCGACGGCAGAAGGCCTGCAGAAACTTGCTCCGAACAAGAACAGAAGCAATATCCTCAAACCCATGCGAATGATTCAGAATGGGATTATGCTTGATAAAAGTGTACAGCAGGAGAAACTTGGCAGAATTGGAATTACCAATAATGGAATGAATACAAAAGCAGAGCCTGTGCTGCAGGTACCGGGTGACCGGTTCAGCGTTCACAGAATGCTTCCACAGGAGAGTACAGAGCGCTTTTTTCTGCAGACAAGACCGGAAGGCAGTACCGGCAGATTTGTGCCGGCAGGACAGTCTACACAGATGATTATTGGTGCGACAGGAGAAAATGATTACCAGATCATGTCAGTAACACAGGAACTGTATCACAAATTTGATTTGAAAAGGGTATTTTATTCCTCTTTTATCAATGTAAACAATGATGCAGATATGCCCCAGTGGACGGGACGAACGATTCTGGACAGAGAGCACCGGCTTTATCAGGCTGATTTTCTGCTTCGTTTTTATGGGTTTGACGTTAAAGATCTGCTTACACCTGACAGACCCAATTTCAATATGCTGCTCGATCCGAAATGTGATTATGCACTCAGGCATCTGGACAAATTTCCGATAGAAGTTAACAGGGCATCTTACCATATGCTGCTGCAGGTTCCAGGAATCGGGGTTACCAGTGCCCGAAGAATTGTTGCAGCAAGACGCGGCGGACAGCTTGATTTTAAGGATTTGAGCAGAATGGGTGTTGTAATGAAAAGGGCAGTATATTTTGTGACCTGTGCCGGTAAAATGATGTATCACATTAATATGAATGAAAATGCGCTAATGAGTTATCTGGTGGATGATAGTAAACGTTTTATACTGACCAATGAAGGGATACAGTATGAACAACTTTCACTATTTGATTTCGGGATTGGAAAAGAGACAAATCAGCCAATTATCAGTGCATAAACAGGGAGAAATGTAATGAAACATATTTTATATTGTGAAGATACACCGGAAGGAATTTTTTCGGCAGTGCACAGGGCATATCGAAGCAGATGGGGACATTCCAATATAGAGATTCGAGTCAGAAACGGGAAAGTACAGGAACTGGAGTTCTTTACAGAAACAGAAGAAATTCTGACAGACAGGCAGCAAGCGGAAAACGTCAGAAACGCACTGATCAGGCAAATTGGTTCACAGGCATATGATATGGTAATGGATACAGCACTTTCGGATGCAGCAGATAAAGCAGATGTGATCTATCATTTTCTGGTAAGGGGATTTGAAAATGGGGAGCGTACAATTGGGTGCTATACAGATCATTATGTAGCGCGTTTAAATGAAATTGATCGTCGTGTGAGCAGGGAAGCGGGACACTGGAATGAATTTCTGCGTTTTCATGAACATTTAGCGGAGAGAAACAGAGAACAGGACACGGAAGCCGCATTGATGCGAAAAAACACAAAAAGTTTAATGACGGCAAGAATTACGCCGCAGGCCAGAGTAACGGTACTGATCATGCCTCATTTTGCAGATCGTTTTCCGGAAGAAAATTTTCTTATATATGATGCCGTACATGATGAAGCGGGAATTCATACAGCAGGAGCGGCATGGTATCTGACACAGGAAATCGGGCAACAGTATCCTGAACTGGTTCAGATCATCAGGAAACCGGAGGAAACGGAGGAAGAAATCGAGCGCCTCTGGAAGGTCTTTTTTGATACGATTGAGGTCAAACCAAGACATAATGAAAAATTGCAGCAAAGTCTGATGCCTCTCCGATTCAGAGAATAAATGAAAAAACACCGATAAAAGAATTGTAAACAGGATATTTTGGAGTATGCGGGAGTGTGGTATACTACAACTAGATACAGGCGGAGCGTCGCATGTAAAAAAATGTGGAGTGGTGTGAATCAGGATATGGCAACGAGAAAGTTGATATATAGCGTGACCGAAAAAGACAGCGGCTGTATCGTACGCAGCATTTTACAACAACAGTTACAGCTTTCGGGCAGAGAAATCAGTCATGCTAAAATGTATGCCGATGGAATCATGATTGCCGGACAGCAGGTAACGGTGAGGCATGAGGTAAGACCGGGTGATATTCTGGAAATTACGCTTCATGAGAATATGGAACAGGCATCAGAAATTATTCCACAGGAGGGGGCGCTTGATATCCTTTATGAAGATGAAGATTTGATTTGTCTGAATAAGCCGGCAGGTATGGTGGTACATCCTTCCCATGGGCATTACACCGATTCTCTGTGTAATCGCCTGGCCTGGCATTATCTTCAAAACGGAGAAGAACATGTGATGCGTGCAGTAGGGCGCCTTGACAGAGAAACGTCAGGAATTATTCTATTTGGAAAGAACAGATTTGCTACGGCAGCATTGTCCAGACAGGGGCAGGAAGGGAATCGTTTAAAAGAATATCTTGCTTTATGTTCAGGGGAAATGGAACAGGCAGACGGCACAATTGATCTTCCAATCGGGGATACACCCGGAGTAAGGATGATCAGGCAGGTATGTGCCGATGGAAACCGTGCGGTGACTCATTTCCATGTTGAAAAGCAGTTTGCAGGATATGCATTGGTACGACTTCGGCTTGAAACAGGACGGACGCATCAGATACGCGTGCATATGGCAGCAGTGGGGCATCCGCTTTTGGGAGATCATTTATATGGAGCATTATTGCAGGAATGGCACGGAATGAACAGGACGGCACTTCATTCCGCACATGCGGAACTGAAACATCCGGTTTCCGGTAGAAAACTTGAATTTACGGCTGAACTTCCGGCTGATATGGAAGCACTGCTGTAAGAAGTGAGGAATATGAAGAAACGGCTAGTCTCTTTGATCAGTTATGTACTGATTGGAATCTGTGCAGCAGTAGCAATTTATGAAGGTGTACAGATTTATATGGATCAGAAAGAATATCGTGTTGCAGATAAAGAATATGAGGATCTTGCAAGGCGGCTGGTGGAGGTTCCAGCTTCAACGGATACGGAAGTACAGAATGCAGCAAAAAAGGCGGATGAAGCAAATAAGACGGATGAAGATGTGCCGCCTGCTTTCAAAGTGGATTATGATGCGCTGGAAAAAATCAATCCGGATTTCATCGGATGGATCTATTTTGAGGCACTCGATATCAGTTATCCGGTTGTCAGGGAACAAAAAGAAAATCAATATATACATCTTACGTTTGATGGTAAAACGAACAAATCCGGCTGTATTTTTATGGATACCTTAAGCAGTGCGGATTTTTCAGGAAAAAGCGATTTTATTTTTGGGCACAATATGCGAAATTTATCCATGTTTGGTTCGATGAAACTTTTGTATAAAAAGGGGAATGAAAATCTGCTCCAAAAACATCCATATATATATATTTATACAAAAAAGGGAACCTATCAGTACAAGGTATTTGCTTATGAAACAACGCATACAGGCAGCAGTGTGTATGATGAGATTAAGTCGGATGAAGAGTATGATCAGTATGTGGAAGGCGCTATAAAACGTTCCATATATCCAGGAACAGAGGAACCGGATTTTTCTGAAAGACCGGAGATCCTGAATCTGTCTACCTGTTCAGGGGAGGCAGGCGGAACCAAAAGATTTGTGGTACATACTGTAAAAATTAAGACCTGGACTAATTAATTGACTAGCAGGATACGATCGGGTGCAGATATGATAAGAGGGAGAGAGAAGAATTTATCCGGTTTGGATATTTTACTTGACGTATTGTCTTTTTACATGGTAACGTTGTGGCAGATATTAGGGAGTAGTTCATATCTGTTAAGGTCAGATATTGCATTTTTCGTCATCCCGTTTGAAAAAACCGGAAAATGCACTGCGAAAAGAATGAGACTTTTATCGTACTTTGTATGTGTACGATGAAAGCCTTTTTTTGTACACATGCGAAAACAGGCAAAATTCAATTAATCAAGCAGAAAAAAGGAATGAGGCGAATACTTTGAGTGAGAAAGAAATGAAAGAGAACGAGAGAAGAGCGTGGGAAGAATCTGCAGACAAAATGCTGGAAAAGGCAGGCGTAACAGAAGCAGGGTTATCTGAGGAACAGGCAGCGCATATTCGTAAAGAAAAAGGAGAGAATGTTTTATGCGAAGGAAAGAAAAAAAGCATTATACAGATATTCCTGTCACAATTTCTTGATCTTTTGGTAATCATTCTGATTATTGCAGCCATTGTATCCATGCTTTCAGGAAGCGTGGAGAGTACTTTTGTCATTTTTGCAGTTCTGATTCTGAATGCTTTTTTGGGAACGGTGCAGCATGTGAAAGCAGAAAAATCATTAAGCAGCTTAAAACAGTTGTCATCACCAAGTGCCAAAGTCATGCGCAGCGGTATTAAGACGGAAGTTTTATCGAAGGATCTTGTGCCCGGGGATATTGTTCTGCTGGAAGCAGGCGATATGGTGGTGGCAGATGGCAGAGTGATTCACAGTTATTCCCTGCAGGTGAATGAAAGTTCACTTACAGGAGAATCCACGAATGTTGAAAAGGCAAGTGAAATTTTGCCGGAACAGACACCGCTTGCAGATCAGTCCAATATGGTTCATGCAGGAAGTCTGGTAGTTTATGGTCGTGCGATGGTGCTGATAACCGAAACAGGGATGGGAACAGAACTTGGCAAAATTGCAGGACTGATGAATGCGGCAAAGGAAAGGAAAACTCCGCTTCAGAAAAAACTGGATGATTTCAGCCAGAAACTTGCAATTATGATCATGATAATCTGTGTGCTTGTTTTTGCACTTTGTGTTTATCGTAAAATGACGATTCTGGATTCCATGATGTTTGCAGTTGCGCTTGCAGTTGCCGCAATACCGGAAGCACTTAGCTCTATTGTTACAATTGTGCAGGCGATGGGAACTCAGAAAATGGCACATGAAAATGCCATTATCAAAGAACTGAAGGCTGTGGAAAGCCTTGGCTGTGTCTCTGTAATATGTTCTGATAAAACCGGAACATTGACCCAGAACAAAATGACAGTTCAGAAAGTTTATTTGAATGGAACGGAAATGAATCCGTTTAAACTGGATATACGGGATCATTTATCAAGATACCTTTTGTACGATGCAATATTGACTAATGACTCCAGTATTGTGGAAGGAAAAGGAATCGGAGATCCTACAGAATACGCCCTTTTGGAAATGTTTCGTAAAATAGAAGTGCAGGATAATTTGCTCTTCAGAGAAGAAGGCATGAACGAAGAAGATGTTCGTCAGGTTATTTTACGCGACGAAGAGGTGCCTTTTGACTCTGACCGTAAGCTTATGAGTACGAAATGTAAGCTCCATGGAATTGAGACAGTTCTGACAAAGGGTGCGGTAGATGTATTGATCGACCGCTGCATTAATCTGGAAGATCAGAATGGTGTCAGACCTCTGACAGAAGCAGATAAAGAAGCAATTAAGCTGCAGAATCAGAAATTCTCAGAAGCTGGGCTCAGGGTACTGGCATTTGCATACAAGGAAACAGAAGAAAAACTTTCGCTTGAAACCGAATATAATTATATTTTCCTGGGGCTGATTGCGATGATGGATCCGCCGAGACAGGAATCCGCAGAAGCAGTAAAACAGGCAAGGAAAGCCGGTATCAGAACAATAATGATTACCGGAGATCATAAAATAACAGCTACGGCAATTGCCAGACAGATCGGGATTTTTGAAGATGGAGATATTGCAGTTACAGGTGCTGAACTTGACGCGATGTCAGATCAGGAACTTATGGAAAAAATAACCCATATTTCTGTTTATGCCCGTGTTTCTCCTGAAAATAAGATCAGAATTGTTGATGCGTGGCAAAAGAGTGGGAAAATTGTATCAATGACCGGAGATGGTGTAAATGATGCACCTGCTCTGAAAAAGGCCGATATTGGCGTTGCAATGGGGATAACCGGTACGGAAGTTTCAAAAGATGCTGCGGCAATGATTTTATCGGATGATAATTTTGCGACAATTATTAAGGCAGTTCTGAATGGAAGAAATGTTTACAGAAATATCAAAAATGCGATTCTGTTTTTGCTATCCGGTAATATGGCAGGAATCATGTCCGTGCTTTATACATCAATCATTGGATTGCCGGTGCCCTTTGCTCCTGTACATCTTCTTTTCATTAACTTACTGACAGATTCACTGCCTGCTATCGCAATAGGGATGGAGCCTTCTGATCCTGCGCTCCTGCAGGAATCACCAAGGGATCCGGCTGAAGGTATTCTGACCGGAAAACTGATGTGGAAGATCATAGGACAAGGCGCATTGATTGCTGCGGCAACGATGACAGCATTTTATATCGGGCTTCAGACCAATGCCGCAGTTGCTTCCACAATGGCATTTGCTACCCTGACACTGGCAAGACTGTTTCATGGATTTAACTGCCGTGGTACGAAAAATATCTTTCAGCTCGGGTTTTCCTCAAATCCATATAGTCTTGCAGCATTTGCAGGTGGGGTACTTTTGCTTGCAATTGTAATTTTTGTTCCTTTTATGCATGGACTTTTCAGTGTTGCTGAAATTACAGGAACAGCAGTTTGGCAGATTGTTGGACTTGCATTTTTGCCAACAGCAGTCATACAGTTTTTGAAAACTATATGGACGAAGCGTTGAATCAATATCGATATTGCAATTTTATCTATCTTGATATATGATAAATATGTAATAGTGGGTGCAATATGCACGGAAACGGAGCAGCCTATGAAGAATAAAATATCAAGAATTCTTGCAACATTGGCACTTGTCATAATTACAGGAACCTGCGTGGCATGTGGAGCTTCTCAACAGGCAAGCCTTGATCCGGCAGCTGCGGTCAGAGGCAAGGGAGTTGGTGCAGGTGAGACTTATATTGATGATCAGGCAATTGCGCTTGCTGGAGAGACTCCTTCAAGCAGTGACATTACAAGTGCTGCTACCTCGGCGCTTGCGCTCGTAAATGTACAGAGGGCAAATGCAGGACTTACGGCACTTAAGTGGAGTGATGGACTCGCAGAGGCAGCAATGGTAAGAGCCCAGGAAATAGTTGGTACTTTTTCGCATACGAGACCAAATGGAACTGATTGGTGGACGGTTAACAGCAATCTGCAATATGGTGAAAATCTTGCGAAACTGTATGGATCGGCAGACAGCGTAGTAGCAGCGTGGATGGCTTCTCCGACGCATAAAGCCAATATTCTGGATTCAGGATACAAAACCTGTGGAATCAGTATTTATAAGACTGGAAACGGACAGTGGTATTGGGCACAGGAGTTTGGTTATTAAGAAAATATTTTATGATTGACATTTTGCGATTGTTTGCTTTATAATGATAACAATTTAAATCGATGAAGAAGAGTAGTACATATTATATATTCCAATCAAGAGAGCTGCGGAGGGTGGAAACGTGGCAGGCAAGATAATATGGAATGGACTTCCGAGAGCAATCCGAATAAAAGTAGGTGAGCCGGAGTATCGTCTCCGTTAATAAAACAGCATCTGTGCTAGCAGATGATGAGAGGATAGATTGATAAATAATCTATCAAGCAGGGTGGCACCGCAGGTAAATTATAACCTGTCCCGGCAGATAACAAACGTTATTTGCCCGGACAGGTTTTTTGCGTGCATAAGCAGAGCCATGTGGAAGGCTGCAGCCATCGTGCCTGCACGAATGGATGCAGAAATCCATATGGCGAGCAAAGAGGCCGAGGAACCAAAGGTTCCGAAGGGCAAACATTCAGAAGGAGGATTTTATTATGAAAAAGAAATTTTTATCTGCAGTGATGGTTGCATCAATGATGGTAATGACACTTTCGGCGTGTGGGGATAACCGTAAGTCGGATGCGGCGGCTTTAGACAGCGGCGCTGCCGTGCAAAGTACAGCGGCTGCAGCACAGACTTCAGTTGCGGCTGGTTCTGACACCGCAGCGGATGCAGCATCAGTTACGCTTGCAGACGGAAAGTATACAATTGGGATATCACAATTTGCAGAGCACGGATCTCTGGACAATTGTCGAAATGGTTTTTTGAAGGGACTGGCAGAAAATGGATTTGTAGAGGGACAGAATCTGACAGTGGATTATCAGAATGCACAGACGGATACCGGTACGGCCAGCACAGTTTCGGATAAATTTGTATCAGATAAGGTAAATCTGATCTGCGCAATAGCAACACCAAGTGCCATGAGTGCTTATAATTCTGCAAAAGATACAGAAATCCCGGTAATTTATACAGCAGTTTCAGATCCGGCAGGTGCGGGACTTGCTTCCAAAGATGGTACACCTGCGGGCAATATCACAGGTACTTCCGATGCACTTGCAGTCACAAAACAATTGGAAATGATCAGATCAATATTGCCTGATGCTAAGAAAATCGGTATTATATATACGACAAGTGAAGCCAATTCTGTCAGTACGATTGCAGAATATAAAGCATGTGCAGCAGATTATGGTTTTGAAATTGTGGATAAGGGAATCAGTGCAATCGGAGATATCGATATGGCGGCATCCGATCTGGTGACCAAAGTGGATTGTATTAATAATCTGACAGATAACACAGTTGTTTCAGGACTTCAGACTGTGATCAACGCAGCAAACGGAGCAGGAATTCCTGTATTCGGTTCAGAAGTGGAGCAGGTAAAATCAGGATGCGTTGCAGCAATGGGACTCGACTATACACAACTCGGAATTCAGACAGGTGAAATGGCAGCAAAGGTTCTGAAGGGTGAAGCAAAAGCCTCAGACTTAAAGTTTGAAGTAATTGATCAGCCGAGTCTTTATGTTAATACTGCAGCAGCACAGAAGATCAAACTGACGATTCCGGATAATATGATTTCATCTGCAGCGCAGAGTTTTGATACAATCAGTAACCAGTCATGAAAGTGACAGTAATAAAGTAGAGGGTAACCGCAGTCAGTACAGCGGTAAATTTTTCTAAGGAAGGTATTATCATCGTGGCATTAATTATCAGTATACTTGAACAGGGGCTGATCTATTCCATTATGGCTCTTGGTATGTACATAACCTATAAAATTCTGGATTTTCCGGATATGACGGTGGATGGTGGATTTCCCTTTGGTGTTGTCCTTGCGGTTGTTATGATACGGGCAGGGGTACCTCCGATTCTCACACTTCCGATATGCTTTGCAGCAGGATGCGGGATTGGTACGCTTACAGGACTGATCAATGTAAAGTGTAAGGTCAGAGATCTTCTGGCGGGAATTATCATGATGACTGCATTGTATTCCGTCAATCTCAAAATTGCCGGAAGGGCTAATCTTCCTATGTATGATTATTACACAATTTTTGATAATACCATTGTAAACAGTATTTTTCCAGGGTTCCTGCAGCCATTCAAAACAGTGATTATTCTGGTGGTTATCATGTTTGTTGTGAAATGGATTCTGGACTGGTATATGAATACAAAATCTGGATTTATGCTCAGAGCGGTGGGGGATAATGATGTACTGGTAACCTCGATGGGAGTTGATAAGGGCTATGTCAGAATTGTCGGACTGGCAATTGCCAATGGACTGGTATCTCTGAGCGGCTGCATTTATGCACAGCAGCAGTGCTATTTTGATGTTTCAATGGGAACCGGTACGGCTGTAATCGGACTTGCAAGTGTAATTATTGGAACAAATCTGTTTAAAAAAGTAACGGCAATGCGTGTGACAACAAGTGTTGTGATTGGAGCTGTTATCTATAAGGCTTGTGTTGCAACAGCAATTAAATGCGGTATTGATTCAACCTATATGAAGCTGATTTCGGCTGTGCTGTTCCTGGTGATTCTGGTATTTTCCATGGACAGAAAGAAAAAAGCAAAAATAGCAGAAGAGAGAAAAGCAGAATAGAGGTATAAAAAATGCTGAAACTGAAAAATATTCATAAATATTATAATCCCGGTTCAGTGAATGAAATGTGTCTGTTTCATGATTTCAATCTGACCGTTCCGGATGAACAGTTTGTTGCAGTAGTGGGAAGCAATGGCTCAGGAAAAACCTCCATGCTGAATTTGATCTGTGGAAGTCTGGAAGCAGATCAGGGTCAGATCCTGATTAATGGCAAAAATATTGCAGTAGAAAAGGAATATCAGAGACATCAGAAAATCGGACGTGTTTTTCAGGATCCATCTAAGGGAACCTGTCCGAGTATGACGATTCTGGAGAATATGTCGATTGCAGATAACAAAGGCAAAAAGTACGGATTGGGGCATTGTGTCAACAGGATACGGGTTGACTTTTATCGGGAACAGCTGACAACGATTGGTCTTGGCCTGGAAGATAAAATGGATACATTGGTCGGGTCTTTATCCGGTGGCCAACGGCAGTCACTTGCACTTTTAATGTCTACGATGACACCGATTAATTTTCTGATTCTGGATGAGCATACGGCAGCACTTGATCCCAAAACGGCAGATGTTATTATGAAACTGACAGATAAGATTGTACATGAGAAAAAAGTAACAACAATTATGGTAACGCATAATCTCAGATATGCAGTTGAATATGGAGACAGATTAATTATGATGCATGAGGGGAGAATTATTCTCGATCAGACAGGGGAAGAGAAGAAGAAAACAGATCCGGAAAAAATCATGCGTATATTTAATGAAATCAGTGTAGAATGCGGAAACTGAAGCATATTGAATAAAAGAAAAACTGTCCGGAGGCATACCATTTTCAGAGAAAATGGCAGCATGACTCCGAACAGTTTTTTTGTGTCTGAATAAAGTCAGCAGATAAAATCTGCGTCATTGTCTGTATATTTCTCATCACAGTATTTACAGCGATAAATTTCGTTTGCTTCATCAGCAAGATAAAAAATATGCGGCAATTCCTGCTCAATCGATGAGATACAGCGCGGGTTATGACAGCGGATAACACCGTGAATTTCACCTGGCAGGATCAGAGCCCGTTTCTCAACAATTTTGCCATCTTTTATCACATTGACTGTAATATTATGATCAATAAAGGCAAGTACATCAAGATTTAATGTGTCAATATCACATTCTACCTTTAAGATATCTTTCTTTCCCATTTTGCCGCTTCTGGCATTTTTGATAATGGCAACGGTACAATCCAGTTTATCAAGGCCAAGATGTTGATAAATCGCCATACTTTTTCCTGCCTGAATATGATCCAGAACAAAACCTTCTTCAATTTTTCCAACATTCAACATGGTAATCCTCATTTCTGCGCAATTGTGCGCACTTAGATTTTCATCACAAACAGATGCAGAATATTTTGCATGAAATGCGACTCAGTATTTTTTTAACAGTCCGTCATTCATATGTGCATCGGTCATATCGAGAAGTGTCAGGATTAAAGCCATGCGTACATAAAGCCCATACTGTACCTGACGAAAATAGGCCGCACGGGGATCATTATCAATATCCACAGATATTTCATTTACTCTTGGAAGCGGATGAAGGACATACATACTTTTTTTGGCAAGCTGCATTTTTGCTCTGTCAAGAACATAAAAACCCTTCAGGCGGATATAATCTTCCTCATTAAAGAAACGTTCTTTTTGTACACGGGTCATATATAGAAGATCAAGGCGGGACATGACATCTTCCAGACGGATGACTTCTTCATAGCTGATACCCTTTGCAGAAAGCATTTCGGTAATATAGTCAGGTACGCGCAGTTCCTGAGGAGATATGAAGACAAAATGAATTCCTTCATAGCGGGACAGTGCATTGATCAGAGAATGTACGGTCCGGCCAAACTTCAGGTCACCACATAAGCCAATGGTAAAACCGGAAAGAGAACCATATAACGATCTTATGGTAAGAAGATCTGTCAGTGTCTGTGTGGGATGCTGATGACCGCCATCACCTGCATTGATGACAGGAATAGCAGACTGCTCTGCAGCAACCATGGGTGCACCCTCTTTAGGATGGCGCATGGCGCAGATATCAGCAAAACAGGAAATGACACGGATTGTATCCGATACACTTTCTCCTTTGGATGCGGAGGAATTGGAGGCATCAGCAAATCCGATCGTCTGTCCGCCAAGTCGCAGCATGGCAGTTTCAAAACTGAGTCTGGTCCTTGTGCTTGGTTCATAAAAGCAGGTTGCCATAATCTTTCCGTCGCAGGCATGGGAATAGGCATGCATGTTGTGCTCAATATCTCCTGCTACATTAAACAGTTGTTCAAGTTCCTGTGTGCTGAAGTCAAGTGGACTCATCATGTGTCGTAATTTACTCATCATATTCTCCTTTTGCGCATGTTCCTGCGCGTATCAATTTTGTGTCTGCACAAGTATAGAGGGTGGAATACCGATTTCACATCTTCTTTTCTGTTACAAAAATGGCATAAAAAAATCGAAGAGAAAATGAAAATCCCTTCGACTGCGTTATTGAAAAAGAAAAGAATATAAGAAATGAAAAAAGTGAATAAATGGCTGCATACGAACAAATATATATTTGGGATTGTTTAGATTAAGAGCCATGGTTTCCTCCTGATTCTTTCATTTCAATTCTTCTTATGATAACATGATTGGAAGAGTGAATCAACCTGTTTTTGTCTGTCAGTATATAAAACCGGTAAAAGTTCAGAACAAGAGCAGACAGGGTAAGGGAGGCAGATATATTTTGGGGATTACGAAAAAGCAGGAAATCGATATGACGAAGGGGAGCCCTTCGGTACTGATTCTGAAATTTATGACACCGCTTATTATTGGGAATATTTTTCAGCAGTTCTATAATATGGCAGATACGATTATTGTCGGAAGATTTATCGGGGTCACCGCACTTGCAGCTGTCGGTGCAACAGGAACCGTTATGTTTCTGATCCTTGGTTTTCTGATGGGACTGCTGCAGGGGTTTACGGTCATTACGGCACAAAGATTTGGAGCAGGAGATTATGACGGTGTAAAGCAAAGTGTTGCAAATGCATGTATTCTTTCAGCAGCCATAACGATAATAGTGACTTTTGTAAGCATTCATTATATGGATATGCTTCTGCGTATCATGAATACTTCGGAAGATATGTTTCCAATGGCCAAAACATATATTACCGTCATCTGTCTTGGTACTGTTTTTAATATGCTGTACAACCTTCTTGCCAGTTTCCTGAGAGCAGTAGGAAACAGCAAAGTGCCCTTATATTTTTTGATGATTTCTGCAGTATTGAATATTTTTTTGGATCTTTTTTTGATTGTTGTGATTCCAATGGGAGTAGCAGGTGCTGCGCTGGCAACAATACTGTCGCAGGGAATATCAGGGATACTGTGCCTGATCTATATGCTGCGGAAAGTTCCGGTTCTGATACCAAGAAAGACAGACTGGCATCTGGATGCACAATGTACCCGCAATCAGATGATGATTGGTCTTCCAATGGCCTTGCAGTTTTCTATTACGGCGATCGGAACGATTTTGGTACAGTCGTCACTGAATCTGTTGGGATCAGTTGCGGTTGCTGCATATACGGTAGCCTGTAAGGTCGAACAGCTTTTTACACAGGTTTTTTCTTCCATTGGAATGACGGATGCAACCTATGCTGCGCAGAATATGGGAGTCGGGAATGTAAAACGGATCAAAAAAGGGATGGCAGTATCCAATTTGTATTCAGCGATATATGCAGTTGTAGTATATGCAGCACTTTTTTATTCCTGCCCTTTTTTTACCAGAATTTTTATCAGCGGAAGTGTTACGGGTGATCTGGCAATGATCATCAAATATGTTGAAACTTATATCCATTTGTGCGGTCTTTTCTTTATTCCGCTCGGAATGATCTTCATATTCAGAAATATCATGCAGGGCTGCGGATATTCATTCTGGCCTATGATGGGTGGCGTGACGGAACTTGTGTGCAGGGCCATTGTAGCTGTTCTTGCAGCAAAAAGAGGAGATTTTGCCGGAATCTGCTGGGCCAATGCAAGCGCATGGCTGATTACCGGAATATTTCTCTGGATCTGTTATCTTTTTGTCATCAGAAAGATTGAAAAACGTTTCAAAAAATTCACTCCGGATTAAAGGGTACAGGAGCAGAAGAACCATCGATGGGCATATGATAGGTTGTGATATCATCACCATATCGCATAAAATATACATATTTGGATGTCAGGTTGATGCTGTTATAGACACCATTTAGAATAACCCTGTTATCAGAGCCATCCAGACGCATTCTTTTCAGTGAAGGGTTATCCTGTGAGGAGTATGCATAATAGATATAGGTATCGTTCAGGTTGAAAAAATCAATCCGGTCATCAGTCAATACATCCAAAGAGCCATTTGCAAGGTTGAAACGGCATAATCTGTAATTATTTGATACATCCATATAGTAGATATAGTTATCATGAAAAACAGGATTATAGAAATAACCATTGAGAACAACAGAGGTGGAATCACCCTGCAAAGTGTTCATCCGATGCAGATTCTGATCTTTTTCAACGCCATTGTAATAGAGTATTCCATTTGCATAACAGGACGGATTAATCATTTCTTTTGCAACAGTAGAGCGGTTGGACTTGTCAATTCTGATCTTTTCCAAAACACCATTGTTTGACTGCTGTACCTGATAATAAACATAACTTCCGCAGACCTGCATCATTTTGGTATAGTCACGAACCATACAGGTCATGTTTTTGCCATTGGTATGACTGCGATAGATACCATATTCATTTGCAAAATGACCAAGACCGGTAGCCTGCGCTGAGGAACTGGAATCCATATAGAAATACAGAAAATCACCGATGCTTGAAATATACTTGACATTCATGGAAGTCAGCTGTTTTACATTGGTTTCATCTGAATTCATGGAATAAAGGCAATGACTTTTTAATGAATTGGAAAAATATACTTTCCCGTTATTTTCACAGAAATATCCATTATTATTGATGTTTCCGGCTGTGTTTCCGACGGCGTTATCCGGATTGAGAGGAACCCTTTGATTGAGCAGGGACATTATACTGAATAAAGTAAGTGCAACAAATACGAATATCATAATTATGACAATTTTAATATTTTTATACATTTTCACCTCCACTCAAATAGAGTGATATTAATCTCTTTTTTGAGCTGTTGTCTGATACCATTATTATAGTGGAGTTAAACCTTGCTATCAAGGCGCATTTGTTCTAAAATGCCAATAAGAGTCCATAGAATCACAGAAAGATAAGGGAAAATATATGGAATTAACAGAACTTCGAAAGCAGATTGACGAGATTGATGCACAGATTGTTGCATTGTATGAGAAAAGAATGGATATTTCTTCCCAGGTTGCGGATTACAAGATTGCAACCGGGAAAAAGGTTTTTGATAAAGCAAGAGAAAATGAGAAAATCTGCAGTGTCAGAAATCTTGCACATAATGAGTTTAACAGTATCGGAATAGAAGAACTGTTTGAACAGATTATGTCTATGAGCCGCAAACTCCAATATCAGAAGCTTGCGGAACAGGGCGCGTCAGGAAGACTCCCTTTTATTTCAGTGGAAAATCTGGATAAGGCGCATGCAAGAGTGGTATTTCCCGGTGCAGAAGGCGCATATTCACAAATGGCGATGCAGCTCTTTTTCGGAGAACATGTCAACAGTTTTCATGTTGACACGTTTCGGGATGTTATGAGTGCAATGGAAGAGGGAAGTGCAGATTATGCAGTTCTTCCGATAGAGAATTCCACAGCAGGGATTGTCAGTGAGATATATGATCTGCTGAGTGAGTATGAGAATTATATTGTCGGAGAACAGATTTTAAAGATTGAGCACTGCCTGATTGTCAGACCCGGTACCAGAATGGAGGATATTAAAACAGTATATTCTCATCCGCAGTCTTTGATGCAAAGCGCGAGATTTCTCGGAAATCATCCGGAATGGCAGCAGGTCAGCATGAAAAACAATGCTTTTGCCGTGCAGAAGATTGCCCGGGAGCAGGATCCTTCACAGGCGGCTATAGCAAGTGAATATGCGGCAAAATACTATGAAATGGAAGTTCTGCAAAAAGAAATTAATCAATCGGATACCAATTCCACTCGTTTTATTGTTGTAACCAATCAGAAGATTTTCCTGAAAAACGCGAACAAAATCAGCATATGTCTGGAGGTTCGGCATGAAGCAGGATCGTTGTATCATATGCTGTCACATTTTATATATAATAATCTGAATATGACCAAAATTGAAAGCAGACCGATTGAGGGACGAAACTGGGAATATCGTTTCTTTATTGATTTCGAAGGAAATCTTTCTGACAGTGCGGTAAAAAATGCACTGCGCGGTCTTCGTGAAGAAACCATAGAACTCAGGATTCTGGGGAATTACTGACCCTGATTTTGCAGAGCTGCAGGAAGAAAATTCTGCAGGAGATATAAAAAAGGAGAAGTATCATGCGGGAAGACGAACTGATTGTTTATAAAAAATTTAACAACGCGGATATTCTGGACAAAATGTCCAGACTGTTTGAACATAGCGCTGCTGAGAAAATTGATGTGACTGGTGATCGGGAATGCATGTATGAATGTATGAACGGTCTGACAGAAATTGCAGGCAGAAGCGGATTTTACGGTAATCTCTGGCATTGCTATCTGACTACGCTTCTGGTCAATGATGAGAACAGTTACAGTATGGCAACCGAGATAAGGGGAAATGTTGAAGGAACGATCAATCATCTGGCACTTCATGATATCGCTATTTTCAAAGAATTTTTTAATTATGATTTTACAATTTTACTGCAGCAGCTTTCTGTACCGGAATTTGATATGCTTCTGGATTACCATCCCTGTTCAGTGGAAAGCAAGATGTATAATCATAGAATCAGAGATCGGATATGTGTTCTGGCCAAGGCACTTGCAGAAAGCAGCAATGCAAATGAAATGAAGGATATTCTGACACAGTTCTACAAGGAATACGGAGTTGGAAAATTTGGCCTTCATAAGGCATTTCGAATTTTGCATTCGGACGATGGTGCACAAATTATACCAATTAAGAATATCCGGCATGTTAATCTGGAAGATCTGGTAGGGTATGAGATTGCCAAGAAAAAACTGATTGATAATACGGAGGCATTTGTGGAAGGAAGAATGGCTAATAACTGTCTTCTGTACGGGGACGCCGGAACAGGCAAATCTTCCAGTATCAAAGCAATTGCAAATGCCTATTTTGATCAGGGTCTTCGTATTATTGAAGTATATAAGCATCAGTTTCAGGATCTGAACGATGTAATTGATCAGATAAAAGGTAGAAATTATCGTTTTATTATATATATGGATGATCTCAGCTTTGAAGAATTTGAAATAGAATATAAGTACCTGAAGGCTGTAATTGAAGGTGGATTGGAGAAAAAGCCTGAAAACGTGCTGATATATGCGACCTCCAACAGACGGCATCTGATTCGCGAGAGCTTCAAAGATAAACCCAAACTGGAAGATGATGATATTCATCGTAATGATACGGTACAGGAGAAGTTATCGCTGGTAGATCGATTTGGAGTGACGATTTATTTTGGCGCACCCGATCAGAAGGAATTTCGCAGCATCGTAAAGGAACTTGCAGAAAGAAACGGGATCAACATTCAGGAAGATGAATTGTATCTGAAAGCCAACAGGTGGGAAATGTCACATGGGGGATTATCCGGCAGAACTGCCCAGCAGTTCATTGATTATCTGGTTGGTACGGAACGCATGGCCTGAGCCAGGCAGACAGGGAGTATGAGAATATATGGCGGGTGAGATTTTTGCGGCGATCGACGTAGGTTCATATGAGCTTTCCATGAAGGTATTTGAGATTTCTTCCAAAAAAGGTGTCAGGGAGCTGGATTATATCAGACACCGGATCGATCTTGGAACCGAGACATATGCGACAGGAAGAATCAGCACGGAACATGTACATGAAATAACCCGTGTTTTGATGGACTACGATAATATTATGCAAACCTATGGCGTAACACATTATCAGGCATACGGAACCAGTGCCATGCGTGAAACGCATAATATCCGGGTCGTGCTGGAGCAGCTGGAGCAGAGAACGGGCATTCATATCGATGTATTGAGTAATTCAGAGCAGCGCTTTCTGGATTACAAATCTACTGCACTTCGCAGTGGTGAATTTTCTGAAATCATTGTAAAACCAACTGCAATTGTGGATATTGGAGGAGGAAGCATTCAGATTTCACTTTTTGACAATGATAAGCTTGTAACAACACAGAATATGAAACTGGGTGTACTTCGATTGCATCAGACACTGGATATGCTTGGTTCAGGAACCAGAAAATATAAGGAAATGATAACGGAACTGGTTGAGTCACAGCTGTCAGTGTTTGAAAAACTGTACTTAAAGGATAGAAAGTTTAAAAATCTGATTATTATTGATGATTATCTCTCACCTGTGATACAGAACGTGACGTTTGGAGAATGTCCAAAGGGATTTGTGGATGCCTGCGGATTTGAGAATTTCATCAGTAATACGGGGGAAAAATCCAAGCAGGCGCTTGCAAAAGAATTGAATATTCCAGATGAAAATATATCACTATTGTATATTTCAGGGTTACTGGTAAGAAATATTGCAAAGGTAATGGGAACGGAACTGCTGTGGGCGCCAGGAATGACGCTTTGCGATGGAATCGCTTACGAATATGCGGAACGTAAGAAAATGATTCGGACAACACATGATTTCGAGCAGGACATTATTGCCTGTGCACAAAATATTTCTAAAAGGTATATGGGCAGCAGAATGCGTGCCGAGACACTTCAGGCAATTGCACTTCCGATCTTTGATCACATGAAAAAAATTCATGGACTCGGGAAAAGGGAACGTCTGCTGCTGCAGATTGCGACGATTCTGCATGATTGCGGAAAATATATCAGCCTGGTGAATCTTGGAGAATGTTCCTACAATATTATCATGTCTACGGAAATCATTGGACTTTCGCATAAGGAACGTGAAATTGTAGCAAATGTTGTTCTTTTCAATCATGAACCTTTTGCATATTATAATGATCACAGTGAACGGTATTCCAAAATTGATCAGAAGGCATATCTGACAATTGCAAAGCTGACTGCAATTCTGAGAGTGGCAAACGGACTTGACCGTACGCACAGGCAGAAGTTTAAGGATGTACATGTTATGCTCAAGGAAAATGAACTTGTGATTAATGTAGACACAATGAATGATATAACAGTTGAACAGGGCCTGTTTAATAACAGAGCAGGGTTTTTTGAGGAAATATTCGGAGTTCGCCCGATAATCAGGCAGAAAAGAACACTCTGATCTCACAGGAGGACAGATGGCAGGTAAAGAAAAGGACTTTCTGAATGCAAAATATTATACCAATCGGGAATTGAGCTGGTTGCAGTTTAATGAAAGATGTCTTTCAGAAGCCAGAGATCATTCCAATCCGCTTTTTGAACGTTTGAAGTTTCTAAGTATTACAGCTAGTAATCTGGATGAGTTTTTCATGGTCAGGGTAGCATCTTTAAAGGATATGGTCAATGCAGATTATCAGAAAACTGATATTGCCGGTATGACAGCGCAGGAACAGTTAAGTGCAGTAGGGGAAGCAGTGCACAGGTTTGTTGATATGCAATATTCGACATATAACAGATCACTTTTGCCCCAACTGGAACAGAATGGACTTGTGATTGTGAGAAATCATGATGAATTGACGCAGGAGGAATGTGAGTATACAGACCGGTATTTTAATGAATTCGTATATCCGGTTCTGACTCCGATGGCAGTAGATTCTTCCAGACCTTTTCCTTTGATCAGAAACAAAACACTGAATATCGGTGCACTTGTACGCAAGAAGGGTGGAAACGAAGAACTTGATTTCGCAACGGTTCAGGTTCCGGATGTTATTCCCAGAATATTGGAACTTCCTGCAGAAGAGGGGAAACCCGGAAAATTGATTCTTCTGGAAGAAATTATTGCACGCAATATGTCAAAACTTTTTCTGAACTACGATATTATTTGCTGTAATCCATTTCGTGTGGGCAGAAATGCAGATCTTTCCATTGATGAAGACGAAGCGGAAGATTTACTGAAAGAAATTGAGAAACAGTTAAAGAAGAGGCAGTGGGGACAGGCGATCCGGCTTGAGGTTGAGAATAGCGTTGACAGAAGGCTTTTAAAGGTAATTGCACAGGAACTGGGTGTAGATGAGACTGAAATTTATCGGATAGAAGGCCCTCTTGATCTGACTTTCCTTATGAAACTCTATAAACTCGACGGGTTTGAACGTCTGAAAGAGCATGCTTACAGCGTACCACAGCCGGTTCCGGAGCTTCCGGCAGACTGTGATATATTTGAGGAAATCAGGAAAGGTGATATTCTGATGCATCATCCATATCAGACATTTGACCCGGTAGTACGATTTGTATCATCTGCTGCAATAGACCCTTCAGTTCTGGCAATCAAGCAAACTCTTTACAGAGTAAGCGGAAATTCTCCGATTATTGCTGCCCTTGCAAAAGCAGCTGACCATGGCAAGCAGGTGACTGTTCTGGTAGAACTGAAGGCTCGTTTTGACGAAGAAAATAATATTGTCTGGGCGAAAATGCTGGAAAAAGCAGGATGCCATGTTATATATGGACTGGTAGGTCTGAAAACACATTGTAAAATTACGTTGGTTGTCAGAAGAGAAGAAGATGGGATCCGCAGATATGTGCATCTCGCAACTGGCAATTACAATGATTCTACTGCAAGGCAGTATACGGATATTGGAATTTTTACTTGCAGAGAAGCATATGGAGAAGACGCGACAGCAGTATTTAACATGCTGTCCGGATATTCGGAACCGCTTGCATGGAATCGTCTCAGCCTCGCTCCGCTTTGGCTTAAGGACAGAATTTTGTATTTGATCCAGAGAGAGACGGAGAATGCCAGAAGAGGTGAACCTGCACATATCATAGCCAAGATGAATTCAATCTGTCATCAGGAGGTAATTGCTGCGCTTTATGAAGCAAGTGCTGCGGGTGTCAGGATTGATCTGATCGTCAGAGGTATCTGCAGCTTAAAAACCGGAATTCCGGGAGTGAGTGAAAATATAACGGTTCGCTCCATTGTCGGAAATTATCTGGAACATAGCCGGATATTCTATTTCGAGAACGCAGGGAAGCCTGAGTATTATTGCAGCAGTGCGGACTGGATGCCCAGAAATCTGGAACGTCGTGTAGAGATTCTGTTTCCTGTGGAAAATGCGGAGCTGCGTGCAAAGATTATGCATATTCTGGAAACAGAGCTGCATGATACAGAAAAAGCGCACATTCTGAATCAGGATGGGATATATGTAAAGGTTGATCGCAGGGGAAAAACACCTCTGAATTCACAAAAACTGTTTGGTGAAGAAGCAGCAGAGGCAGCGAAAAAAAGAGAAATACAAAACAGCAGAGTCTTCGAGCCTGAAATGAAAGGACCGGAGGAATGAATAAAATAATATTGGCTTCGGCATCTCCAAGAAGGAAGGAATTGCTGGAACAGGCGGGGATAACTTTTTGTGTAATACCTGCGACAGGAGAAGAAAAAATTACCGGAACAATTCCTTCAGAAGTGGTAGAAAATCTTTCGGAACAAAAAGCACAGGAAATACTAAAAAGACTATCCGATGAAGGAACTTTTGAAAAAAATCTGCAGAATTATGAAACGACAGTTGTCATAGGGGCGGATACCGTTGTATCATATAAGAATAAGATACTTGGAAAACCGAAAGACCGTGAAGACGCAGTACACATGATCGGGATGCTGCAGGGAGAAGTACATCAGGTGTATACTGGTGTGACTCTCTTATGGAGAAGCGCAGATGGTGAATGCGGCAGAGCGGTTTTTCATGAATGTACGCAGGTTGAAGTTTATCCCATGACGCAGGAAGAGATAGCAGTTTATGTTCAGACGGGTGAGCCGGATGATAAAGCGGGCAGCTATGGGATTCAGGGAAAATTTGCAGTGTATGTGAAGGAAATTCATGGTGATTACAACAATGTTGTTGGACTGCCGGTTGCCAGGGTCTGTCAGGAGATGAAAATACATCACCTGATGTAATTCATGTAGGAGGGATGATTATATGCATGAATACGATGACGCAGTATTGAGATGCTTTCTGGAAAATCAGGGTCAGCTTTTTCCGGAAGATGTGGCTTCCACACTGGAAGAGGCAGAAGCATTTCTTGAGGACTGTATGGCTGTTGTCGTGGACTCTGCAGAAGAAGTTGAGGAATATCTGGAAGAAGAAGGTCTTGATTCCGGAGAAGATGATGTCCTTGAAGCTGCAGAAGTATTCGATGTTGGTGACGGAAGATATCTGATTGTAGAAGGATAAGCTTTTCGGATGCCATGTACAGCGTTATTCTGCTGTACGGAATAATCTGATACAGATGTGCTGTTCGCTGTATCAGATTTTAAAATTGATTTTATGGATTTGAGCAAAAAATGACTGCAAAAGCAGTCATTTTTTAATAATAGGAGATTTTTATGCAAGCAGAAAAGGTACAAGACCATCGTGATCATTGTCTGCATCAGTAATACGATCAGCAGAAGCCTTAACATCCTCCGCTGCATTTAACATGGCAATTCCCGTACCTGCAGCCTGGATCATGGATATATCATTTTGCCCGTCGCCTGCGGCAAGGACATTTTCAATCGGAATCTGCAGATATTCACAAAGCCTTGTAACAGCAGATCCTTTTCCTGCCTCAGCCGGAAAAATCTCTAGGTAGTAAGGACTGGAATACATAATACTTAGTGATGAACCGACAAGGCGGAGCAATGATTTGCGAAAATGTTCCATCTTCTGATGGTCATGCAGTTCAATGGCGATGCATTTGCAGGGATCGGTTATCAGGGCAGAATGAATATCAGAAGACAGCAAGAGCGGAGATGGAATAAAATGTCTGTAATATTTTGTGCATTCGTCATCCGTACAGGTAATAATGTGTGTATCGGAATAAGTCTGAATATGGATTCCATGGTCTTTAGCAAGGTCAAAAATCTGGCTGACAAGATTAATGCTGATACCTGTGCGGTAGATGGTCTTTTTCGTGTCGCAGTCATAAATCTGTGCACCATTAAAGGCTGCCAAAAAAGTACCGGGATAAAAAAGAGAAAGTTCTTTTTGAAGCTGCAAAATACTGTCCATTGCACGGCCGGTGCAGATTACAAAATGGTTGCCGGAATTTGTGAAGGTTTTCAGGGCATTTTTTGTTGCAGGAGAGATTGTCTTCTGGCTGTTTAGAAGTGTACCATCCAGATCGAAAAAAAATATTTTTTTATTCATATGCAAGCCTTTCAATTGTTTGTAAAATGGCTTTATCTTATATTTAACCGAGAACCAATTTGAAAATACATTCGATTTGCCAAAGGATAAAAATGCTGATGTTCGTATCCTGCATTATACTCTGATCAGAAATTACTATAGCACAAAAAAATGCACAAAGGGAATGGAGTAAAAATGAAAGCAGTTGATTTGCATACACATTCAACAAAATCAGATGGAAGTTATACACCGTCAGAATTAGTGGATTATGCTGCACAAAAAGGTCTTGCGGCAATTGCGCTGACAGATCATGATACCACGGCGGGACTTGATGAAGCAATCTTATATGCAGCAGAAAACTGCCCTGAATTGGAGGTGGTACCTGGAATTGAATTTTCCACTGAGTATGAGGGCAGAGATATTCATATTGTTGGATTATTTATAGATTATCACAATATTTTTTTTGAAAATGAACTGCAGGAATTTATAGAATCCAGAATACAGCGGAATGTCAGGATGTGTGAAAAACTCACACTCGCGGGGATACCGGTTACATATGAACAGCTGCAGCAGGAATTTCCGGATGCGGTGATCACGAGAGCCCATTACGCAAAACATTTGTTAAATGGCGGTTATGTTAAGAGCATCAGAGAAGGGTTTGAACGATATATAGGAGATCGTGCACCCTGTTTTGTTCCAAGAGAAAAAGTGACACCTGCGCAGGCAGTACATCTGATTCTGAAAGCAGGAGGAATTCCGGTACTGGCCCATCCCATATTGTACCGGATGAGTGATGCCAGACTCAGAAAACTGGTCAGGGAACTTAAAGAAGACGGACTGATTGGAATAGAGGCCATTTACAGTACCTATGCATCATCAGAGGAACGTGATATCCGCAGAATTGCAGCAGATTATGATCTGTGCATCAGCGGCGGATCTGATTTTCATGGTGCCAATAAGCCGGGACTTGATCTGGGAACCGGCTATGGTCATCTGTTCGTACCAGAAGAGGTATTGGATCGATTAAAGGAACAAAGAAACAGGGCAGATGTATGATAGGAACAGATATAGGATAGGAAAAGAAGCATTTTGAAACGGCTTCAAACGATAGTGGGGAGCCTGTTTGCTATAAAAAAATGAAATATATGGAAAAAGATCTGATAAAACCGTAAAATACTGAATATAACAATAAATTCCCTGATAAGCAGATGGTCAAATAAGAAATCCGCCTATCAGGGAATTATTTTATACTGAGAATAGACCGGTCAGCAGAAAATCAGTCATCTGCCTCGTCATCTTCATTTGTGCTGTATACGGTACGCTTTCTTGCCATTTCATCACTGTCCAGATATTCATCATAGGTACTTCTCTTGTCGATCAGAGAACCATCCGGGAGAATTTCCATGATCCGGTTTGCAGTTGTTTCAACGACCTGGTGATCTCTGCAGGCAAAGAACTCCACACCCGGGAAACGAATCATACCTTCATTCAGCGCAGTAATGGATTCCATATCCAGATGGTTGGTAGGTTCATCCAGGATCAGGCAATTGGCACCACTGATCATCATTTTGGAAAGCATACAGCGGACCTTTTCACCACCGGAAAGAATCCGGACTTTTTTAATTCCATCCTCGCCGGCAAACAGCATACGTCCCAGAAAACCACGGACATAGGTAACATCCTTAACAGGAGAATATCCCGTCAGCCAGTCGGAAATTGTCAGGTCATTGTCGAATTCTCTCGTGTTGTCCTTTGGAAAATACGCCTGCGAAGTTGTGACGCCCCACTTAAAACTGCCGGAATCAGGCTCCATTTCACCGCTCAGAATCTGAAACAGAACTGTTTTGGCAAGCTCATTACCACCGACAAATGCAATTTTATCATCGTGCTGTGCAACAAAAGAAATATGATTCAGAATCTTTTCCCCATTAATGGTTTTGGTAATTCCGTCAACAGTCAAAACTTCATTTCCGATTTCACGGTCGGGACGGAAATCAATATAGGGATATTTTCGGCTGGAAGGACGCATATTATCCAATTCGATCTTTTCAAGCGCACGTTTTCTGGAAGTAGCCTGCTTTGATTTTGAAGCATTGGCAGAGAAACGGGAGATAAATTCTTTTAACTCCTTGATTTTTTCTTCTTTTTTCTTATTTGCTTCTTTCATCTGACGAATGATCAGCTGACTGGACTCATACCAGAAATCATAGTTGCCTGCGTAAAGTGTGATCTTACCATAATCGATATCACCAATGTGTGTACATACTTTATTCAGAAAGTAACGATCATGGGATACAACGATAACAGTATTTTCGAAATTGATCAGAAATTCTTCCAGCCATCCGATCGCATCCAGATCCAGATGGTTCGTAGGCTCATCCAGTAGCAGAATATCAGGACTGCCAAAAAGTGCTCTTGCAAGAAGTACTTTTACCTTCTCGGCACCGGTCAGTTCACCCATCAGTTTGTGATGCAGTTCAGTTGCAATGCCCAGACCATTCAGAAGACTTTCTGCATCAGATTCTGCTTCCCAACCATTCATTTCGGCAAATTCGCCTTCCAGCTCGCTCGCGCGGATGCCGTCTGCATCAGAAAAATCAGCTTTTGCATAAATGGCATCTTTTTCCTTCATGATCTCATACAGACGGGAATTTCCCATAATGACAGTATCCAGAACAACAGATGCATCATATTTGAAGTGATCCTGTTCCAGGAAGGAGAGACGCTGCCCGGGAGTGATAACAACTTCACCGGTAGTTGTCTCAAGCTGACCGGAAAGAATTTTGAGGAAGGTTGACTTGCCTGCACCGTTTGCACCAATGATGCCGTAGCAGTTTCCTTCCGTAAATTTGATATTTACATCTTCGAACAGGGCTTTCTTACCCACACGAAGCGTTACATTATTTGCACTGATCATATGACAGAACCATGCCTTTCTTTTATTAATGGCGTTAAAAGGTACCTATAGAATTATATAGGAATAAACCTGTTTTGCAAGTCCTATTTATAAAATTGAAAACGTATTTTCGAAAATTTATTTATACATTATTTTACATGACATTTATTGAGTCATTTATCATAACGATATATAATGATTACCTGGGGATTACATATTTAAAAAAAGAATGAAAAAAGGGGACAGCATTTATGAAATTGAATTATCGACGTACAATTCTTTTAGGACTTGCATTTCTTTCCATCTGTGTATTCTGGCAGTTTTATGACAATGAAATACCCAAGATTTTGAAAAATACATTTCATCTTGGAGAGGCCTGGACAGGAGTTGTAATGGCACTCGATAATGTTCTGGCACTGTTTTTGCTTCCCTTTTTTGGTACGCTTTCCGATAAAACCAATACAAAGCTCGGAAAGAGGATGCCATATATTCTGGCAGGTACCATTTTGTCTGTTATTTTTCTTTTGTTATTGATCGGAGTAGCAAACAGACCGGGAAGACTGGTTCTGTTTATCACAATTTTGCTGATGCTTCTCATATCTATGGGAATTTATCGTTCTCCGGCAGTATCACTGATGCCTGATCTCACACCATCACCTCTTCGCAGTAAAGCAAATGCAGTGATTAATCTGATGGGTACTGTTGGCGCCATTTATACACTGATTATGATAAAGGTGCTGCTGAAAGAACCTGCGGATGAATCGCTTACGAATTATATGCCCCTTGTACTGAGTATTGTATTATGCATGATCATTACGGTAGTCATTTTATATCTTACGATTTCTGAAAAAAAGCTGGGGGAAAAAGTTCAGGAGGAAAATGTTTCTTTCGGAATCAATCAGGAACCGGAAGAAACAAATATGGATAAACAACAGGAATCGGTGGGTGCTGCAATGCCTGCACCTGTAAAAAAAAGCATGATTTTCCTGCTGTTATCGGTTTTTTTATGGTTTACAGCTTATAATGCTGTTACAACAGCATTTTCCAGATATGTGGAACAGGTATGGAATCTTCATAACGGTGCATATGCAGACTGCCTGATGGTTGCGACGATTGCGGCAGTACTGAGTTATATTCCGATTGGACAGATCTCCAGTCATATCGGACGTAAAAAAACAATTTTGATCGGTGTGGCACTGATGAGTGCATGCTATCTGATCGGCGGGTTTATAGGGCACTATTCATTTGGGGTAAATATTCTGTTTGCATTGATCGGCTTCGGCTGGGCATCCATAAATGTTAATTCTTATCCGATGGTAGTTGAGATGAGCCGTGCGGGAGATATTGGAAAATTTACAGGAACCTATTATACTTTTTCCATGGCAGCACAGGTCTTTACTCCTATTTTTTCAGGATTTTTGCTGGAATATGTCTCATATAGAACACTTTTCCCATATGCATTTGTGTTTTCAACCTTGGCATTTCTGACCATGTTAATGGTACACCATGGGGACAGCAGACCGATTCCTGCAAAGAGCAAACTGGAAAATTTTGATGTGGATGACTAAAGACAGTGAAAAGGGGTTGCCATAAGAAAAAACGTGTATTAAAATAAGCAAGGATGTTCTGTAAGTGTAACATCAGAAAGTGTCAGTATAAAAATGTTTTCAGGCAAAATAATTCTTGTTATAATTGTGATTCTGGCGGTAGTGGCCGCTTTATATTTTTTGGCTATTATGCCGCGTTTGTTTGGAAAACCTGCGAAAGAACCTTTTCTTGGAAGGCTCTATGCCCACAGAGGATTGCACGATAACAGGAGTGATGCCCCTGAGAATTCAATGAAAGCCTTTCGGCTTGCTGTTGAAGCAGGGTATGGCATAGAACTGGATGTCCAGCTGAGTAAAGATGGGGTTCCGGTTGTTTTTCATGATTTTACACTTGCCCGTGTAGCACGTTATCCAAAAGGAAGAGAACCGCAGGATGCGATTCAAAATGCGGATGGAAGCCTTGGGGTAAAAGGTAAGGTGTGCGATTATACTTTTTCTGAACTGCAGAAATTTTATCTGATGGATTCAGAAGAACAAATCCCGACATTCGAGAATTTTCTGAAACTGGTAAATGGAAAAGTGCCGCTGGTCATTGAACTCAAGATTGAGTTTACCGATCTGTCTGTTTGCAGAAAGGCAGACTGTCTGCTTAGAGAATACCGTGGTGCATATTGCATAGAATCTTTTAATCCGCTTGGACTTTTCTGGTATCGCAGAAATCACAGTGAGATCATGAGAGGACAGCTGTCGGATGCTTTTCACAAAGAGGACCCGGTGGCTTTTCGCGGTCCGGTTTATTTTGCATTGACCAATTTGTTGCTTAATTTTATGACAAAACCTGATTTTGTGGCATATAATTATCGATACGCGGACAATCTTTCAAGACGTTTATGCAGAGACCTTTATCACAATACAGCGGCTGCATGGACAATCAGAGATCAGAAAGCACTGGAAGAAAGCCGTAAGAATTTTGATATCTTCATATTTGACAGTTTTATTCCGAAAGAAGAAACGTCGGAAAGAGCAGACGCTTGAGTGTTCTGCAAATGTATGGATGTTAATTCTCCATATTTACTACGGGATATGGATTATTATATAAATTATGTAACATAATGAAAGGGTTTACCGATGCGAAAGTCGGTAAGAAAGGGAAGAAAATGGCTAATAAGTGGGTTTATTTGTTCACTGAAGGAAATGCCGGTATGCGTAACCTCCTTGGTGGTAAGGGTGCGAACCTGGCAGAAATGACTAATTTAGGACTTCCGGTACCGCAGGGATTTACAATTACTACGGATGCTTGTACACAGTACTATGAAGATGGAGAAAAGATCAACGAAGAGATCCAGGCTCAGATCAATGAGAACATAGTTAAGATGGAAGAAATTACAGGTAAGAAGTTCGGTGATATCAAGAATCCGCTTCTTGTTTCTGTTCGTTCCGGTGCAAGAGCTTCTATGCCGGGTATGATGGATACTATTCTTAACCTTGGATTGAACGAAACAGTTGTTAATACAATTGCAGCTCAGACAGGTAATGAGAGATGGGCTTGGGACTGTTATAGAAGATTTATTCAGATGTATTCTGATGTTGTTATGGAAGTTGGTAAGAAATTCTTTGAAGAACTGATCGATAAGATGAAGGCTGACAGAGGCGTTTCTCAGGATATTGAATTGACAGCTGCAGATCTGAAAGAACTGGCAGGTCAGTTTAAGGATGAATACAAGTTGAAGATCGGCAATGAGTTCCCGGATGATCCAAAGGAACAGCTTATGGGTGCTATCAAGGCAGTATTCCGTTCATGGGACAACCCGCGTGCAAATGTATATCGTCGTGATAATGATATCCCGTATTCATGGGGAACAGCTGTTAATGTTCAGATGATGGCATTTGGTAACTGGTCTGATCAGTCCGGTACAGGTGTTGCATTTACAAGAGATCCTGCAACAGGTGAGAAGAAGCTCATGGGTGAGTTCCTGATCAATGCACAGGGTGAAGACGTTGTTGCAGGTGTTCGTACACCTCAGCCGATCGCTGCTCTTGGTGAAATCATGCCTGAAGTATATGAGCAGTTTCAGAAAGTTTGTTCAACTCTTGAGAATCATTACAGAGATATGCAGGATATGGAGTTCACAATCGAAGAGAGAAAGCTTTATATGCTGCAGACCAGAAATGGTAAGAGAACAGCACAGGCTGCTCTGAAGATCGCATGTGATCTGGTTGATGAAGGCATGAGAACAGAAGAAGAAGCTGTTGCAATGGTTGAGCCTCGTAATCTGGATACGCTGCTGCACCCTCAGTTTGATACAAAGGCTCTGAAAGCTGCAACACCTCTTGGAAAAGGCCTTGGTGCTTCACCGGGAGCTGCATGTGGTAAGATTGTATTTACAGCTGAAGATGCAGTTGAATGGGCAGACAGAGGCGAAAAGGTCGTTCTTGTTCGTCTTGAGACGTCTCCGGAAGATATTACCGGTATGAAATCCGCACAGGGAATTCTGACAGTTCGTGGCGGTATGACAAGCCATGCTGCTGTAGTTGCCCGTGGTATGGGTGAGTGCTGTGTATCCGGTTGCGGTGAGATCGCCATGGATGAGGCTAACAAGCAGTTCACACTGGCAGGCAAGACATTCCATGAAGGAGACTTCATCTCTATCGATGGTACAACAGGCAATATCTATGAAGGAATTATCGCAACAGTAGATGCTACGATCGTTGGTGAGTTCGGCCGTATCATGTCTTGGGCTGACAAGTTCAGAAGACTTAAGGTTCGTACAAATGCTGATACACCTCGTGATGCTATGAAGGCTCGTGAACTTGGTGCAGAAGGTATCGGACTTTGCCGTACAGAGCATATGTTCTTCGATGAAGACAGAATTGCAGCATTTCGTGAGATGATCTGTTCTGATACAGCAGAGCAGAGAGAAGCAGCACTTGAGAAGATTCTGCCTTATCAGCAGAACGATTTCGAACAGCTCTATGAAGCACTGGAAGGATGCCCGGTTACCATTCGTTTCCTGGATCCGCCGCTGCATGAATTTGTTCCTACAGAAGAGGAAGATATCAAGAAGCTTGCAGATGCACAGGGCAAGACTGTTCAGCAGATCAAGGATATCATTGCTTCTTTGCATGAATTCAATCCGATGATGGGTCATAGAGGATGCCGTCTTGCAGTTACCTATCCTGAAATCGCAAGAATGCAGACCAAGGCTGTTATCCGTGCAGCAATCAATATTCAGAAGAAGCATTCTGACTGGAATGTTGCTCCTGAAATCATGATTCCGCTTGTATGTGATATCAAAGAGCTGAAGTTTGTTAAGAAAACAGTTGTTGAAACTGCTGATGCAGAAATCGCAGCTGCAGGTGTTGAACTGAAATATGCAGTTGGTACCATGATCGAAATCCCGAGAGCTGCACTGACAGCTGATGAGATTGCTACAGAAGCAGATTTCTTCTGCTTTGGTACAAACGATCTGACACAGATGACATATGGTTTCTCCAGAGATGATGCAGGTAAATTCCTTGGCGCTT
>JAGOGF010000044.1 GCA_017996845.1 Butyrivibrio sp. | reverse complement strand
CCTTATTCAGTTCATAGGGAACAATGGTTGCTTCAATCGGGGTTCTTCTTGCGCGCATTTTAATCCTCCTTTTTACATGGCATTTTGTTTCCTTGCATTTATTTTAACACGATAATATGTTGATAACAAATAGAGAAAAAATAAAATCTTTTTTTGTGATATTATAATAAAAAACGCAATGAGATCAGCATGTGTCAGAGCAGGATACAGATGATTCTGAAAGGAGCCTGATGGAGCAGGAGTTATTACAGAAAAAAGATGTAAAGTATGCTGAATTTCAGCGTAAACTCATCCCGACAGTTATTCCGGAGAGCATTATCGGAATACGGACACCGGATTTGAAAAAATATGCAAAAAAACTTTTAAAAGAACAGAAAGCAGAGGCTTTTATAGAAAAACTGCCACACAGATATTTTGAGGAGAACCAGATTCATGCCTTTGTGATCTCAGAAGAAAAAGATTTCGATCAGTGTATCCGTGATCTGGAAAGGTTTCTTCCCTACGTGGACAATTGGGCAACAGCAGATCAGATGTCGCCAAAGATTTTTACAAAAAACAAAGATCTCCTTTTGCCGTATATTGAAAAATGGATTATATCGGATCAAACCTATACGGTGCGTTTTGCAGTCGGGATACTGATGCAGCAATTTCTGGATGATGATTATGATACGAAGTATCCGGAGATGGTCGCCCATATCCGATCGGAAGAATATTATATCAATATGATGGTAGCGTGGTACTTTGCAACGGCGCTTGCAAAGCAATATGAAACGGTCATTCCGTATATTGAACAGAACAGACTGGATGTATGGACGCATAATAAGGTAATCCAGAAAGCAAGAGAAAGCTATCGTATTACACCTGAACAGAAAGAATATCTGAATACCTATAAGAGAAAGAAGCAGGTATGAATATGGGAGTAAGTGAAAACAATTCCGAAACAGCAGAGAATGAGGTACAGATGCAGGAGAGTGGATTGCCGCGCAAAAAACTGGCGGCAGGATATTGCAGGGGCATTGTAAACGGACTTTTGTACATTATGCTTTTTCTGGCACTGCAGGTAGTCGGGGCTTTTGTCTGCGTGATCGGATATATGATTATCGGTATGACGCAAACGGGGGCAGACCCGGGACGAGAGATAGCAGAACTGGCAAACAGGGTACAGACACCCGGTATCATGACGAATATCACTTTTATCAGTATTCTGATCGAGGGGGCTGTTATTTATCTGATTTTTCGTGCAAAATGTAAACCTGACCGCAGTATGCCTAAGGAACAGAGGGTTCAAAAAAGACAGCGTCTGATCAGTTCTCTGCTGAACAGCAGGACGATACTGCTGCTTGTTTCAGCCATAGCGGCAGTATACGGAATGGCACTTTTGATATCATATGCAGTTTCGGCAGCATTTCCGGGAGCAGAGAAAGATTTTGAAAGTATTATGGACAGTGCAACAGGAGGAAATCCGGTCATTGCGTTTCTTACGGTGGTAATTCTGGCTCCTGTTCTGGAGGAAATGGCGCTTCGCGGAATTGTAATGAAATTATTGGCAAAATATATGCCTGTAAAAGGAGTCATCATTGTTCAGGCTGTTCTTTTCGGAATTTACCATATGAATCTCATGCAGGTATTTTATGTTTTGCCGCTGGCACTGCTCTTGGGATATACTGCGTATCATTTTGGGTCAATCATTCCATGCATCGGTATACACATGCTCAACAATCTGATGCCTTATTTTTTTTCGCTGCTCCATAAAAAAGAGGTAGGGATTATGGTTCCGGTGGTTATTCTTGCGGCAGCTTCCATGGTATTTCTGCTCACATGGAAATTTGTACCCCAAAAGGACAAGGCAGAGGCGTAACAAAATTAAAAAGAGAATGGACCGTTTTCATATGGTCAGCAGTGGGGACACTTATGCATGAAATCAGAGCAAAGGCGATTTTATCCGCACAAAACGGAATGAATATATACAGAGGCTGCCAGCATGGCTGCATATATTGTGATGCCAGAAGTACCTGTTATCAGATGGATCATGCTTTTGAAGATATCGCAGTTAAAATGAATGCACCGCAGCTCCTGGAACAGGCCCTGCTGCATAAAAGAAAGCGCTGTATGATCGGAACCGGTTCCATGAGTGATCCGTATATTCCGCTGGAAAAGGAACTTGGCCTGACCAGAAAATGTCTGGAACTGATTCTGCAATACGGTTATGGACTTGCAATACAGACAAAGTCAGATCTGATCCTGCGGGATCTGGATCTGCTCCGGCAGATTAGCCATACCACCAAATGCGTGGTACAGATGACGATGACTACTTATGATGAGGAACTGTGCAAAGTCCTGGAACCAGGTGTATGTACGACAAAAAGGCGTTTTGAAGTACTCGATATCCTGCGGCAGGAGGGCATACCGACAATCTGCTGGATGACCCCGATTTTGCCGTTTATCAATGATACCAGAGAAAATATAGAGGGGCTTTTGGATTACTGCATTCGGGCAAAGGTATACGGCATATTGGAATTTGGAATTGGTTTGACACTGCGGGATGGTGACAGGCAGTATTTTTATGCACAGCTGGACCGGCACTTTCCCGGAATGAAAGAACGATATCAGCGTGCATACGGCAATCAATATGAGCTGCCTTCCAAAGAACAGGAAGCGCTTTTGCAGCTGATCCGTCATACCTGTGCACAAAACGGTATTGTAAATGGTGCAGAGAATCTGTTTTCTTATATACATACGTTTGAGGACAAGGCAGCAGGAGAGCAGCTCAGCTTTTTGGGATCAGACTACAAGAGCAGGACATATTTTGACACAAAATGACAGGACATCAGAAATGGCAGCTGATAAGATATTCTTACCTGCAGGAGGGTGGACAGATGGAATGGATTACCAGTATTCGTGAATCGCTGGATTATGTGGAACATAATTTGCTTACAGTAAGCGGACCGGAAGAAGTAGCACGGGAAGTTCATATTTCTTCGTTTTATTTGCAGAAAGGGTTTTCTGTCATGACAGGGTATTCGATCGCGGAATATATCAGGGACCGAAGACTGTATCTGGCGGCTCTTGATGTGGTTACAGGACAGGAAAAAGTGATTTTCATTGCAATGAAATATGGATATGATACACCGGAAAGTTTTACGAAAGCATTTTCCAGATTTCATGGAGTATCTCCGACAGTGCTTCGAAACGATCCTGGTAAGATGCATGTATTTCTGCCGCTCAAAATAACAATTCAAATTCAAGGAGGCAATGATATGGACTTTACAGTAGAAAAGATGAGTGGATTTAAGGTGATTGGCTTTGAAAGAGATTTTTCAAATGAGGATTCCTATCAGACAATTCCAAAATTCTGGGAAGAATATGCAGAGAAATATATGAATAAAATGCTTTGCAGCGGGTCAGATCCGCAAAATGAAACAGAACAGGCAATCTGTGACAATCAGATTGGTGAGTTTGGAGTATGTGTGGATGATATTGGAAAAGATAACAAATTCCGTTATTTTATTGCAGGAAAATATCAGGGAGGGGATGTGCCGGAAGGTATGACCTTGTATGAATTCCCGGATATGGAATGGGCAAAATTCCGTTGCGTCGGACCACTTCCGGGGGCACTGCAGGCCATAAATACCAAGATTTTCAAAGAGTGGCTGCCGGGTAATCCGGATTATGAAATCGCAGTAGGAGCCAATATCGAGTGGTATTCCATGGCAGATGGCAGCAGCCCTGATTATGAAAGCGGGATATGGATTCCTGTCAGACACAAATAACAGAGCAGCAGTTAAAAAGGCCGGTATATGCCGGCCTTTTTTGCGTAGAATCCGGGCTGCCTGTGTCAGCCGATTCAGGAAGAAATCAAAAAACTGTTTTTTTAATAAAAAACTTGACCTGGAGTAACTCCAGAGATTTATACTGAATCTGTAACATGATTTGTCAAACGGGACAAATCAATATAACGGTCTGCTGAGGCAGTCAGAGAAATGGAGTGTACAATGACGGAATATCTTGGAAAAGAAATACCCAAATTGGGGTTTGGGTTTATGCGGCTTCCCAGAAAAAAAGAAGATCAGTCAGTGATTGATATGGAGCAGGTTAAGACCATGGTGGATCACTTTATGAATGCGGGGCTGTATTATTTTGATACTGCATATGTATATGACAACGGAAAATCAGAAGAAGCGATAAAGGAAGCATTGGTAGACCGTTACCCGAGAGATCAGTTCAGACTTGCGACTAAACTGAACGCCTGGATGGGATGTTCAGATGAAAAAACAGCAAAACAGCAGTTCTATACCAGCCTTGAACGGACAGGGGCAGGATATTTTGATTTCTATCTTTTGCATGCTTTGCAAAAAGGGAATTATGATAAATATGATCAGTATCATCTCTGGGATTTTGTAAAAGAACAGAAAGAAAAAGGACTGATCAAACATTGGGGATTTTCTTTTCATGCAGACCCGGAGCTTTTAGAGGAACTTCTGACCAAACATCCGGATGTGGATTTTATACAATTGCAGATTAATTATGCTGATTGGGAGAATCTGAGTGTCGCATCACGTGCTAATTATGAGGTTGCAAGAAAACATCATGTCCCGGTTGTAATCATGGAACCGGTTAAAGGAGGAACGCTTGCGAATCCGCCGGAGGCTGTCAGGGAAATTTTCCTGAAACAGAATCCCAATGCTTCTGCAGCATCCTGGGCAATTCGTTTTGCTGCTTCTTTGGATGGCATTATAACTGTCTTGAGCGGAATGTCCACACTGGAACAGCTGGAAGATAATATATCCTATATGAAGAATTTCAAACCGCTTGATGATACAGAAATGAAGACGGTTCACCAGGTACAGGAAGTATTGCAGTCAATCGATGCAATTCCCTGCACAGGCTGTCACTACTGCACCGAGGGCTGCCCAATGCATATCGACATTCCCGGAATATTTGCAGCAATGAATCTGAATATGGTTTTTGAACGTCTGGAAGATGCCAAAGGAGAATATAAATGGCGTACCGGAAAAGGCGGAAAAGCATCTGACTGTATTGCCTGCGGACAGTGTGAAGGAGCCTGCCCGCAACAGATCAAGGTGATTGCAAGACTGAAGGAATGTGCACAGTTACTGGAAAATTAGGCTGAAGCAGAAAGAGATTTTTTGCTATGCATTAGAAAATACCGGTCTTATTAAGAAGAAAATAGGAAGCAGAAAAAAGCTCTTTGCACGGATATAGAAAGAATCCTGCAAGGAGTTTTTTTCATGTTGAGAGTATGAAATAAATGATATAAAATTAGAACTATACCGCAATGAAATAATGTCCGGTTATATCTGTCTATTTTAATAATCCGTAAAACTGCAAGAATTATCCGATGAGGTGAATTAATGGAGCAATCAAATGATAACCGACTGTGGAATCAGCTTTTGGATCTGATTCCGACGGGAGTAGGGGTTTTTGATTTTGCAGATCAGAAAATATGTATGGAATATTTGAATGACAGTTATTATCAAATGATTCATGCTACAAGAAAGCAGCGCGCGGTTTTTTGTGGAACTGGCGTGATGGATGCAATTTATCAGGATGATGTAAAAGGTCTTCTTGAAGAAGTTAATACAGCCATTGCGGAAGAGAGAATGCTGCAATATCGTTTTCGTTTGCTGACAGGTCTGGGTAACTATATGTGGGTGGCCATTCGTGCCAGCCATATCAGACAAGAGGATGGAAATGTCAGATTTTTTGTGGCTTATTATGATATTGATGAAGTAATTCATATACAGGAGAAAATGCAGGACTGCGAAATTCTGCAGAGTGAGTTTCTCAGATATTCGGAAGCATTATATTTTTCCTATTATCCAAGGGAGCATCGGTATGCAGTGATATTCAGACCAGAGAGCCAGAAGAGTGCACCGGTTTCATTGAATGATTATCCGGAATCGTTTATTCGTAAAATGAAACCTGACAAAGAAAATGCGGAAAAATATAGAGAAATGATTCGCAGGATAGATAACGGCGAACAGGAAGCTGAGTGTACATTCTGTACGCTTGCAGGAGAAAAAAAGCGTTGGATCAGAGTCCATATGTGGGGATTTTCTGACAGAGAAGAAAGCGTGGTACGTGCAATTGGCAGTCAGATTGATGTGACCGGTTATGTGAAAGCAGAACAGGCATTTAATGATGAACAAAAAAAAATGCAGTCGCTGCAAGGTGAAATTCTTGCTGTATCCTGTTTTAATGTAAGCAAAGATATGGGAATCGATTTAAGTGATGACAATAGCCTTGAATACAACAAAATAGATAAAGATACCTTGTATCAGGAAGCATTGGAAACTGATCCGCAAATAGCACTTCAGAATCGTGAGACATTGGATATTCTGCTCAAAGTTGTGGGACAGGTTCCAGACAGAGAAGAACGCATTAACTTTATCAGAACATACTCAAACAGCGGATTGCTCAGAAAATATGCGAATGGAGAGCGTGAAAGCAAACTGACGTATCGGAGATGGACCAAACGTGGAATAATATGGGTTGAAACAAGGGCAGTACTACTTCGTAATCCCAGCACAGGTGATGTGATAGCCTTTTTCTATTCTTCGGATGTGAATAACCGGATGATTTATAATAAGCTCGCCATACAGCTTCTGATGCAGGGTTACAGGTCTTTTTCCTATTATGATGTTTCTTCCGGAAAATTTTTTGTAAATTCTGATCCGGCCGAAAAAGGAGCAGAGTTTACAGAATGTCCATATGAAGAAACAATAATGGATGAAATTGATTGCTGTGTAATTTCTTCGGAAAAGAATGAAGTACAGAAAAAATATGCAATTGAAAATATTTTTTCAAAATTAACTTCGGTCAAAATTTATGAGATCTATTATACCTGTAACGAAAGAGACAGGAGCATAACCGGATACCCATACAAAAAAAGGAAGTGTGACATCTTTTATCTGGATGCAGGCAGGGACATTATTGTTTTTGCTTATTCCGATGTTACCGGAATATGTGAACAGGAACGCGCAAAGCGCGAAAAAATGAGCAGAGAAATGCAGGCACTTGCGGCAGCGGGAAATGCCAAGACAGAATTTGTGGCAAGAATCAGTCATGATATCAGAACTCCGATCAGTATCATCAGCAATATGACAGATTTTGCTTATGAGGATATACAGGATGAGGAAAAGCTTCGTTATGATCTGGACAAAATAAAGGCAGCCAATCAGTTTCTGCTGAATCTGATTAATGATGTATTGGATATTTCACAGATTGACAGCGGTAAGATCAAATTGAATCCGGAACCTTACACCTATGAAGAGCATGCAGCTTATGTCAGGAATGTTCTGGAACCTCTTTGTGAAAAGAAAGAATTGAAGTGTGTCATCAGCCAAAGAACGAACAAAGGAATTATTGTTGCAGATAAGATCAGGATCAATCAGATCATTCTGAATCTGATCTCCAATGCAGTAAAATATACACCCAAAGGCGGCACTGTTTCTTATATTTCACACAGTGAAGATCTTCCGGATGATAAGATCAGGTACAGTTTTGAAATTAAAGATACGGGAATCGGAATGAGTCGCGATTTTCAAAAGCATATGTTTGATTCTTTTGTTCAGGAATATGACAATCCCGCAAGGGAAAAAAGTGTTCAGGGGACAGGCATTGGATTGGCTATTGTAAAAAAAATGCTGGATTTGATGAATGGGACAATAACAGTAAAAAGTGAGATAGGAAAGGGAACTTCGATCAGCTGCAGCATTGTTTTTCCGGATGCACTGCGCGATCCGAAATATCAGAAAAAAGCAAGATTATTGCAAAAAAGCAAGGCAGAGTATGGCAAACTCTCCGGACGGATATTATTGGCAGAGGACAACTTCATCAGTGCGGAAATTGCTGTCCGGATTCTTGAAAAATTCGGTTTAGCAGTCGAGTGTGTACAAAATGGAGAAGAAGCGGTCAAACTGTTTGAGAATAAACCGGATGGATATTATCGTGCAGTCTTGATGGATATTCAGATGCAGATCATGAACGGATATGAGGCAACAAGAAAGATAAGAGCTTTGAAAAAGGCAGATGCTTCTGATATTCCGATTATTGCAATGACGGCGGATGCATTTTCAGATGCGATGCAAAAAGGACGCGCTTGCGGAATGTCCGAGTATCTGGTCAAGCCGATTGATCCGGCTGGTCTTTATGGCGTATTACAAAAGGTGTTTGGCATATCAGATTCAATATCATAGATATCGTCAAAAGAAATTCTGGTATTCACAATTTGAAGCAACCGGCTTGTCTCGTCAATTCTGGCGACCATACCGGTTGCTTTAATATACTGATCCTTTTGGAAAAATATGACACATGCAATATGACCGCATTTGAGCTGATGCATTTTGCAGTCAAGTTCATCAGCCATTTCAGGAGAAAGTTCTGCTTTTGGAATTATGATACGTTCTTTTGCGGAAAGTGCTTCGGAAAGGCCTTTTACAGCAGAAAAGGGCATGAATTGCTTTGCTCTGTCTGCAACGGGCATTTTGGTTCGCTGACTGGAATTATACACCGCTTTTATGACCTCCGATCTGATGATTGCGTGTTGGGGTCATGGCACCTTCCTGCAGATTCATACCTTTCAGAATGGCATTTTTACCCCATTTGCTGCGAATATCAAGAACAGCTTCCTGAATTTTGTGATCTTTTTCGAGCAGAACAGGATCAGTAAAAAAACTATATTGATGATATTCTTCCGGAATAACATTATTGCAGGAAAGATTGACTCTTCGAATCGAAAAAGCGGGATTTACAATACGTTCATATAACTTTGCAATGGCGGGCACAATAACAGTGTCTGCACTGGTTTCTGAATCAAAACTGACAGTACCGTGTGTCGCAGGGAGGTTCAGATGATTGGAATAGCCTACCATCAGGGTAACAGATTTTGTAAACAGCCCTTTTTCAACAAGGTCAAGGCAAAGAAGATCCGTCATTTCCTTGACAATTAATTCTCCTTTGTCAAAGGAATAGTCCTCCATCAGCACCTGCCCGTTTGTGAGGCTGTGGGTAGAGGGCCTGTATGATTTGATATCCTGCAGGGTAACAGGTTCACGTCCCCAGGCATGATCAATCAGAAGTTCTGCGTCAATTCCGAAAAGACGATAAAGAAGGCTTTCATCTGCAAGTGTGATTTCCCGCATGGTACGAATGCCATATTTGTTTAGCCGTTCTGCACTGCCGGATCCCACACGCCAGAAATCGGTGATCGGACGGTGATCCCAAAGTGTTTCCCGATAGCGTTCCTCATCCAGTTCACCGATGAAATCAGCAGCATGCTTGGCAGTGATATCCAGTGCTACCTTGGTCAGATAGAGATTGGAGCCGATTCCACAGGTGGCACGGATACCAAGCTGTGCATAAATATCTGCAATAATAAATTGTCCCAGTTCTCTTGCCGTTCGCTGATACAGCAGCAGATAATCAGTCACATCCATAAATGCCTCATCAACGGAATATACGTAGATATCCTCTTTGGAAATATATTTCAGGTATATGGCATATACTTCCGCAGCATAGTCAATATATAACTGCATTCTGGGGACAGCCATGATATAGTCAATCCCTTTGGGAATTTCAAAAACCCTGCATCGATTATGAATGCCAAGCTGTTTCATGGCAGGGGTGATAGCCAGACAGATGGTTTTGTCGGAGCGTTCCGGATCGGCAACGACCAGATTGGTGGACATTGGATCGAGTCCGCGTTTCACACATTCAACGGAAGCATAAAAGGATTTGAGATCAATGCAGAGATAGACACGTTGTTTCATGCAGGCGACACCTGACTCCTTTCTGAGTGAGCAAAGACTACAGCCATATTATACAGAACATACATTCGAATAGCAATGACAAAATATGGAAATGAAAGAAATTCTGACATACAGAAAATGTATGCAGAACAAAATGAGGAATAAAAAAACAGCGTATCTACGGCATTTTGAGATCATTTACCGTAAATACGCTGTTTTTAAATTAATGCCGATGATGGGACTTGAACCCATACACCCTTGCGGATAACAGATTTTGAGTCTGTCTCGTCTGCCAATTCCGACACATCGGCATGTTTTGCAACTGTTATATATTATCATATGGTTTTCATATAATCAAGAATCAGAATGAAAAAATATTTTTTATTTATTGAGATGGATTTGTTTGTGGTCTGCAGAATTATATTGATCCATATAACTATCTTGCAATCGGCTGCGCCAAAAGCTAGAATCAGATTCAGAAATGAATCTGTAAAAGTATTTATTCAGAAGGAGAAAGAGATCATGGAATGTATGGAAAATGAGTATCTGAAAGTGGAAATCAGTGGGCACGGCGCAGAATTGTCGCGCATTTATGATAAGAAAAAGCAGCATGAAGTAATCTGGTGTGCCGATCCGGCATACTGGAACAGGCATGCGCCCGTTCTTTTTCCGTTTGTAGGGAAGGTGACGAACGGAGCATATCGTTATCAGAAAGAAAGCTATCCGATGGGACAGCACGGATTTGCGCGTGATATGGAGTTTACGCTGCAGGACAGGGGAAATGACTTCATAACATTTGTGCTGCAGGCAAATGAACAGACCAGAAAAGTATATCCGTTTGATTTTACACTTTCTGTTACACACAGACTGAAGGAGAACTGTCTCACAGTGGAATGGAAGGTAAGGAATGAATCCCAAACGGATCCGATGTATTTTTCCATTGGCGGGCATCCTGCCTTTAACTGTCCGGCAGATAAAGATGCTCTGAAAACAGATTATTACATTGTGTTTGAGAACCGGACAAATCTGCAATACGTTCTGATTGATCCGGCAGCAGAACTGGTTGACCAGGAAACAAAACATACCCTTTCTACCGAAAACGGATTTGTGCAAATCAGTGAAGCGCTCTTTGCCCACGACGCCTTGATCTTTGATAACGGACAGGTACAGAAGGCATCCATTTACTATCCGGATAAAACACCTTATGTGACGCTTACCTGCACGGGATTTCCTTCCTTTGGACTCTGGAGTAAACCAAATGCGAATGCACCATATGTGTGTCTGGAACCATGGATCGGCAGATGTGACAACAAAGGATTTACGGGAGAACTGCCGGATAAATATGAGGAACAGAAGCTGGAAGCCGGAAGTGCGTTCCAGACTTCCTATCAGATCACGGTGCAATGATATTATATAAAAATAAGTCGAATTGTCTGTTTTTTGTAAGATAATATGGCAATAATCTTTACAATTTTTTACTTTATCATGATATCTGTCCCAAAAACCTCTTGCTAAGATAAAACTGTTGATAAAAGACAAAAACAGCAAAGAGGAGATAAAAGGATGAGGAAAAGATTATTTGCGGCAGTATGTATGGGGCTTGCAGTTGCAGCCTGTGTTCCGGCGGTGAATGCGTATGCTTCAACCGATCATTATGCAAATGCCAGTACACTCAAATCCAGAGAAGGATGGGACAGCTGGGTAAAAGACTGGAACAGTATTGCGAAGGATGATACCAAAGTATCCATGGCTCCGGGTGCAGATGAGACACAATTGAATTTTGCATGGTACAGTAAGGTGATAAGCGGACAGAAAGATACTCCGATTGTTCTGATCGGTACAGATAAGAGTAAATTAAAAAAATTTACGGGAAAGGTCAATCCGGTTGATAAGGCTTTGACAGGAGGCGTTTCCTATGTATCAAATAAGGTAACGGTTACAGGGCTGAAACCGGGAACAAAATATTATTATACGGTAGAGAAGAATGGCATCCAAAGTGAAGTGCGTTCTTATACGTTAAGTGATACCGCAGATACGAAGATTCTGGTGGTAGGGGATCCGCAGATCGGAGCGTCCAAAGGACAGGTACAGGGAACGGAGCAGCTTGTTGCAGATGACGGGGTTGCAAATACTGCGGCCAGAAACGACAGTTACAACTGGGACAGAACACTTACCATTGCAGCTTCTATGAACAAAGATCTTGATTTCATCATATCTGCCGGCGATCAGATCAATAAAACAGGCAAGCCCAAGGAAGAAGAATATGCCGGATTTCTGAATGCAAATGAGCTGCAGTATCTGCCACTGGCATCCACGATCGGAAATCATGATTCGCTCAATGAGGACTACGGTGATCATTTCAATACGCCCAATCAGACGGGGTATGGAGAAACGAAGGCTGGCGGAGACTATTACTATTCTTACGGAAACGGATTATTCATTGTTCTGAACACCAATAATTATAATGTTGCAGAACATGAGAAAACACTGCAGAAAGCGATTGCCTCTGATCCCGATGCGCAGTGGAGAATCGTTACCATTCATCAGGATATTTACGGTTCCGGTATGGATCATTCCGATACGGATGGTATGATTCTGCGGACACAGCTGACACCGCTTTTTGATCAGTATAATGTGGATGTGGTATTACAGGGACATGACCATACCTACAGCCGTTCCAAACTGCTCTACGGAGATGCGCAGACACATGATAACTATAAGTTCCAGCTGATGCCGGATGGCTCTGATTATGACTGGGCACATGCCTTTGATGTCACAACACAGGCACAGATAACACTGGAACCGGAAGAAAGTGATCAGAGCGGACAGAAGGCACTGGAAAATTTCCAGAATGATAACAAGTGCTATACAATTGAGAACACGCAGGGAGATACCGTAACCAATCCGAAAGGAACACTGTATATGACGGCCAATTCCGCATCCGGTTCCAAATATTACGAACTGATTTCCGCACAGCAGGATTATATTGCAAAGCGTTCACAGAACTGGCTGCCAAGCTATTCTGTTATTGATATGACAAAAGATCATTTTGCCATTACAACCTATCAGATCACGGAAGATAATCAGGTGGTGCCGATTGATGATACTTTTACGATCAATAAGACAAATCAGTAAAGCTGGAAGGTGCAAACGTGGCAATTAAAAGAAATATTCTAAGTGCAGTTCTGATAATCGGGTTTGTTATTTTCGTCATTCAGCTGAATCGGATTGATAAGATTCAGCTGATATCCAGGCAGGGACAGACGTTTGAAAAAGCGCAGGTAATCAGGATCCTTTCGGATAATATGCAGGAAGACGGCACAAGGGTCGGGCAGCAGAGTGTTATGGTACGGATGCTGTCCGGTTCACACAAGGGAGAAGATATACAGACGACCAGTTCGGCGGGATTTTTGTTTGGCGCAGCCTGCAGACCCGGAATGCATGTGATCGTCATGCAGTCGGTTTCGGGAGATGCAGTGGTTACAAGTGTGTATGCACAGGATCGCAGTATGGCAATATACTTTTTTGCACTTCTGTATCTGGGTGTACTGTGTCTGGTAGGTGGTAAAAAAGGCCTGAAAGGTGCAATCGGACTGGTGTTTACCTTTTTTACCGTGATTTTCCTGGATCTGCCGCTGATATACAGAGGTTTCTCACCGTTTCTCGCTGCGGTAATAGCCTGCTGTATCACAACGGTGGTGACAATGTATCTGATCGGAGGCGCATCGAGGAAGACCATTGTGGCAACTGTTGGAACAATATCGGGCGTTATTATTGCCGGAATTGCAGCAAGAATATATGGTTATGCAACAGGACTCTCCGGATGGAATGTTTCTGATATTGAAAACCTTCTGACATTATGGGAAACCAGTGATATTCAGGTGGGAGGCCTGCTGTTTGCAGGACTTCTGATTGCCAGTCTTGGTGCTACCATGGATGTTGCAATGTCGATTGCAAGTGCAATGCAGGAGATTGTGATGCAGAATCCGCTGATCAGCAGGAAAGAACTCTGGACCAGCGGGATGCGGGTAGGACGGGATATGATGGGTACAGATTCCAATACGCTGATTCTCGCATTTGCAGGAACCAGTATCAGCACTCTGGTGCTTGACTATGCCTACGATCTGCCATATCTGCAGGTGATCAATTCCAATAATATCGGATTGCAGATCATGCAGGGTCTTTCAGGAAGCTTTGGAATCGTACTGAGTGTACCTGTGACTGTATTTGTGGGTGTGCTGTTATATTGCAGAGAGAATAAAGCAGAACAGGAAGTTGTAACTGACAAAGCGCTGCAAACGGCGTTTTTGCAGGCAAAAGAACTGGAATAAAGACTTTCGTAAGTAGAATAGATATGTTAAAATGGGAACTGCGTTATGCGCGTTCCCATTTTTGACGTTATCTATATGCATAAATGGGGAAGCGTGCTATAAAAGTTTTTGGAGGAATACATGGGAGAAGGAAAGAAAAGAGCAAGTTTTTCAGGAAAAGTCGGATTTGTACTGGCAGCAGCATCTTCCGCAGTCGGATTGGGTAATATCTGGAGGTTCCCTTATCTGGCAGCCAAATACGGAGGAGGGACCTTTTTACTGATTTATCTGATTCTTGCGGTTACCTTCGGATTTTCAGTGATGATCACGGAAATTGCAATCGGGAGAAAAACGGGTCTGAGCGCAATTGGTGCTTTTGGTGCACTCAATCAGAAATTTGCATTCTGCGGTATTCTTGGTGCAATTATTCCGATCATAATTACCCCATACTACTCTGTTATTGGCGGATGGGTAACGAAATATATTGCGGTTTATATAACCGGGCAGGGACATGCTGCAGCGCAGGGAAATTATTTTTCAGGTTACATTACAGAAACGGTACAGCCGATTGTATGGTTCGTTGTATTTATCATATTGACAGCAGTTGTTGTTGCACTTGGTGTTGAAAAAGGAATAGAAAAGGCAAGTGTTATTATGATGCCGATTCTGATTGTACTGTCACTTTTGATCGCGCTCTATTCCATTACAAGACCCGGGGCAGGTGCAGGAATTGCCTATTATCTCAAACCGGATATTCACAAGATCACAGGGAAGACGATTCTGGCAGCACTTGGACAGCTTTTTTATTCCATGTCACTTGCAATGGGAATTATGATCACATATGGTTCCTATATGAAAAAAACGGATAATCTGGAGTCTTCGGTCAGACAGATTGAATTTTTTGATACCCTGGTAGCTTTTCTGGCAGGACTTATGATCATTCCAGCGGTATATGTGTTTTCCGGTGGAGATGAAGCTGCCATGGGAGCAGGACCGGGACTTATGTTCATTACACTTCCGAAGGTATTTGACACCATGACGGGTGGACATATCATTGGCGGGGCTTTTTTTATTCTGGTATTTTTTGCAGCACTGACCAGTTCCATTTCCTTAATGGAAACGATAGTGTCCATTCTCATGGATAAGTTTAAGTGGAAGAGGCGCAAAACAACTGTGATCGTAACAATATACTGTATTGCGATCGGGATTCCTTCTTCACTCGGGTTTGGAATATGGAGCGGTGTCACACCGCTTGGAATGGACATTCTGGATTTCTTTGATTTTATCAGTAACAGTGTACTGATGCCGGTCATGGCATTTCTGACCTGCATATTTGCCGGATATATCATGAAACCCCAGGCAATTTGTGAAGAAGTGGAGCAGGAAGGTGTAAAGTTCAGATTCAGAAAGTTCTATTCTGTTATGATCCGTTTTGTTGCACCGATTGGTATTGTAGGGATTCTGATCAGCTCTGTTGCGGCGAGTCTTGGGTTTTTTAAGTGGTGAGATGATGAAAAGAAATGTGAGAATGAAAGATATATCCGACGGCAGGCTTTATGGACCCGAGGATATGGTACGTGCAGGGTGTGATGATTGCACAGGCTGTTCCAAGTGCTGTCATCTGGTCGGAGATACGATCAAGCTTGATCCGTTTGATGTGCACAGACTGATGAGCGGACTGCATTGCAGTTTTGAGGAACTCATGCAGAACAGGATCGAACTTCATGTTGTGGATGGAATAATCAGGCCGAATCTGAAAATGGATCAGAGCAGGAATGCATGCAGTTTTCTGGATGATTACGGCAGATGCAGTATTCATACGCTTCGCCCCGGCTTTTGCCGGATATTTCCACTTGGCAGATATTTTGAAAATGGCAGTTTCCGATATTTCCTGCAGATTCATGAATGTTACCGTGAGATGCGCAAACTGGTAAAGGTCAGAAAGTTTATTGATACACCGGATCTGGAAAAAAATACGGAATACATCAACCACTGGCATGATTTCCTGAATGCACTGGAGGAAAATCTGGCGGAGTTGACAACAGAAGAAAATAATCAATTAAATCTCTATCTTCTGAAAACATTTTATATAACCCCATATGACGAAACAAAGGATTTTTACATGGAATTTGAGCAGCGGCTTGCTGCGGCAGGAAAGGATCTGGCGCTTTAAATGGATTCGTCTTCAAATCTGATGACTGAGGGATCGGTATGGAAGAAGATTGTATTCTTCGCGATCCCCGTTTTTATTGGGAATACATTTCAACAACTCTATAACACGGCAGATTCTCTGATTGTAGGAAATTTTCTGGGCAGCAATGCCCTTGCAGTTGTAAGTTCAGCGGGGAATCTGATTTTTTTGCTGATCGGCTTTTTCAGTGGACTGGCACTGGGAGCAGGCGTAGTGATAGCCAGATACATTGGCGCCAGAGATCGTGTCAATACAGAAATTGCAGTTCATACGACGGTGGCAATGGGACTTGTTGCAAGCCTGATCATGACAATGATCGGGATGGGACTGGCACCGATTATTTTGAAAATGATGAATACACCGGAGCAGGTGCTTCCGGCATCCATTGCATATTTCCGGATATATTTTGCAGGAGCAACAGGATTTGTCATGTACAATACTTTTGCCGGGATTATGCAGGCAGGAGGAGACAGCAGGCATCCGCTGCTGTACCTGATCATCTCATCCGTTATTAACATTGTTCTGGATCTGATATTGATCGCAGGTTTTCATATGGGTGTCGGGGCAACAGCTTTTGCTACGGCATTTTCACAGATGATCAGTGCTGTCCTTTGTATGATTCGTCTGATTCGAACGAAGGAAGATTATCATCTGGAACTGCGTAAAATTCGGTTTCAGGGTTCGATGCTTGGCAGAATCATTCGATTTGGACTTCCATCCGGATTTCAGAATTCCATCATCGGATTTGCAAATGTTGTAGTACAGTCCTATATTAATTATTTCGGGGAAATGGCTATGGCAGGTGCGGGAGCTTATTCTAAAATTGAAGGCTTTGCTTTTTTGCCGATTACGAG
>JAGOGF010000156.1 GCA_017996845.1 Butyrivibrio sp. | reverse complement strand
TTATGGCAAAAACCTTGAAATGCCCTTATTTCAAGCCCTTTTTTACGGCTGATTTTCAACCCTTGACATCAATACTACCGTCTCAACGTGCACTGTCCAGGCAAACATATCCGCCGGACATACCTTTTCCAGCCTGTATCCGCCATCACACAGGATACGCAGATCTCTTGCAAGAGTTGCACTGTCGCAGCTGACATATACGATACGCTGCGGCTGCATTTTGAGCATCGTCGCAAGGCACTGCTCGTCACACCCCTTACGCGGCGGATCCACTACAATCACATCCGCGCGGATTCCTTCTTCCGCGTACTTCTGCGGTAGAACCTCTTCTGCCTTACCCACATAGAAATCCGCATTGGAAATGCCGTTTATTGTAGCATTTTCTCTGGCATCTTCGATTGCCTGCGGTATACTTTCCACACCGTACACCTGCCCTGCTTTTCTGGCCATTGCAAGCGTAATCGTTCCGATTCCGCAGTACAGATCCCATACCGTTTCCGATCCGGTCAGCGCCGCGTATTCAATTGCCTTGCTGTACAGGCGCTCTGCCTGTACCGGATTGACCTGATAAAAAGACAATGGCGAAATATGAAACCGTAGCCCGCACAAGGAATCCTGAATGGTGTTACTTCCCCACAGTACATGAATCTCATCACCCATAATGACATTGGTATCCTCATTATTGATACTGACTGAAATACTGGTCATTCCGGGTATTCTGCGAAGCGCATTGATCAGTGTATCTGCTGCCGGCAAAAACGTATCTTTTTCACCCTGTTTCTGTGTAATTACCAGGCATACCATCAGTTCCTTGCTGGTAAAACCTTTTCGGATCAGAACATGCCTGATCTTGCCGTTTCCCGTCAGTTCACTATAGGCCGGAACATGATTCCGATCCATGTAATTCAGCACCGTCTGCAGCACCTGCTTGTTATCTTCCGTTCCGATATAGCAGTCTTTTACCGGAATAATATCATGGGAATGGCCAGCATAGAATCCACATATCGCCTTGCCATCTTTTCCTGTACCAATTGGAAACTGTGCCTTATTTCTGTATCGGAATGGTTTCTCCATTGCCAGAATCGGCTCCATGATCTGCTCTATTTCTGATTCCGCAAAGCCGCCAAGGCGGATGAGATTGTTCCGTACTTTATCTGCCTTATACTGCAGCTGCCTTTCATAAGACATGCTTTGCAGCTGACAACCGCCGCACTGCCTTGCAATCGGGCACCTGGGCTTTATGCGATCCGGAGATGCTTCCAGTACCTGCTCCAGATGTGCATAGGCATAGTTTTTTTTGGGTTTCATAATCTTTGCTTCCACAGTATCACCAATAACGGCATCTTTAATAAAGAGGGTATAGCCATCTACCTTGCCTATCCCCTCTCCGTCATTTCCTATATCTGTAATCGTGACCTGCAGTACTTCATCTTTGCTATAGCGCTTTTGTTCTGATTTATTTTTTTCGTTCATGCTATTCTTATTCCTTCCAGTGCAGTCTGTGTAGTGCACCCTCTGTTTCCAATCCATTAAAATGATTCTGCCGCAGCGCTTCATATAATATGATCGCGACTGAATTGGCCAGATTCAGTGACCGGATATCGTACCCCATCGGAATACGAATACAGTCTGCTTCATGTTCTACCAGAATTTCTTCCGGAATTCCTGCACTTTCCTTGCCAAACATAATATAATCATCCGGTCCGAAGTTTACCTCTGCATAGCTTTTTTTTGCCTTTGTAGTTGCCATCCAGACCTTTGCACCGGGATGCTGCTGCAGAAACTCATCATAGTTTACATAACGATGCAGATCGAGCTGATTCCAGTAATCCATGCCCGCCCTTTTCAGCTGCTTTTCATTCAACTGAAAGCCAAGCGGTTCTATCAGATCAAGAGAGGTTCCTGTTGCTACGCAGGTTCTCCCAATATTCCCTGTATTGGCCGGTATTTCCGGCTGATGTAATATAACGTGCATATTTTCCTACCATTCCTTCCTTAATCTTCCCCATCCTCATCCATGGCTTTCGCCTTTGGCAATGAAAAAATAAATTCCGTTCCAACACCCACGGTACTGATCACATTTATATTTTCGCCATGTGCTTTGATGATTTCTTTTACAATGGAAAGGCCCAACCCTGTTCCCTTTTTATCTTTTCCACGCGATAAATCTGATTTGTAGAAACGTTCCCAGATCATCTTCTGGTCTTCCTTCGGAATTCCGATTCCGCTGTCTTTTACCGAAACAAAAATCTTATTATGCTTTTCTGTCGTTTCAACCTTGATCACAGAATCATGATGGCTGAATTTAATCGCATTGTCCATCAGATTATACAGTACCTGCTGAATCTTACTCATATCCGCATTTACCAGCATCTTATCATCTGTCAGCACCAGTTCAATTGCAAGCGTCTTGGCTCTGCAGGTTCCTTCAAAGGATGCCGCGGTATTCCGGATCACCTGATTAATCTCAAAATCGGATTTATCCAGCATCATGCCTTTTGCATTGAGATTATTAAGGGTCAAAAGACCATTTGTCAGTTTCGTCAGACGATCGGTTTCATTGATTACGATCTGCAGATAGTGTTCATGCATCTCAGACGGAATTGTACCATCAATCATTGCTTCCAGATAACCTCTGATTGAAGTCAGTGGTGATCTGAAATCATGTGAAACATTTGCGATAAATTTTTTCTGATCTTCTTCTGTTCTTGCAATTTCACCTGCCATGTAGGAAAGTGTTGCTGCAAGATATCCCATTTCGTCTTCACTTTCAACCGTAAATCGGTAGTCCATATTCCCGGCAGCATATTGTTCCGTTGCCTCCGTAATTTTGCGAAGCGGAATATAGACCAGTTCTGTGAAAAAAATCAGGATAATAACCGACAATAGCAGCAAAACAACCAGAAGCAAATAGGAAATATTCAGAAGTTCATTGGCTGACTGCTGGATACTGCTCATCGGGGTATGAATGACTACATACGCCCGTACTTTATAATTGGCTGTAATCGGAGCAAAAACGCTCAGTTCTTCATCATCAAATGAATGAAAAAAATTCCCGATGGTATAGTATGTACCGCCTGTAACGGTGGGATCAAACCCTTTGACAATGACTTCCTGATCAGCATCCAGTGTTTTGGCCGAGTCAATAACCAGTCGTCCGGAAGGGTTGATGATCCAGATTGTCGCCTTCAGATATTTGGATAACACAGACAACTGCTCCTGAACGGTTGCAATGGAGGTTTCGCTGTTGTAAAGATCACTCGCATAGGTATCTGCAATCTGTGTTGCCTCAGAATACAGGCTTTCTGCCCTCTCCCTCTTGCAATGATCCAGTGTCATACTGTAGACAAAGGTCCCGACTGCCAGAAAACCAAATGCAGCGAACAGAAAATAGGCAATCAGGAATTTGAGATAAAGTGTCCTTTTCATTCATGTGCCTCAAATTTATAGCCGATTCCCCATATTGTTGCAATTCTCCAGTTTTCATGATCCTTGATCTTCTCACGCAGCCGTTTGATATGAACATCTACCGTTCTGGTATCTCCGATATATTCATAACCCCATATCTGATCCAGAAGCTGCTCTCTGGTAAATACATGATTGGGAGATGATGCGAGAAAATAGAGCAGTTCCAGTTCTTTGGGGGGCATATCCACACGATTGCCCATATAGGTAACCGAGTAATTGGTCATATTGATTTCCAGATCGGAATAGGTCACCATCTTGTCAGAGGACTCTTCTGCCATCTGTGTCTGCGGCTTGTATCGTCTCAAAACCGCCTTAACCCTTGCTACAAGTTCTTTCGAGTCAAATGGTTTTTCCATATAATCATCCGCACCCATTTCAAGCCCCAGAACCTTATCAAACACCTCGCCCTTTGCAGACAGCATGATAATAGGTGTTTGAAGCTTTGCCCGGACTTCACGGCATACCTGATAGCCATCGATTCCCGGCAGCATCAGATCGAGCAGGATCAGATTGGGTGCAAAACTGTCTACTGCTTCCAGTGCGGATTCTCCGTCGTTGACGATTTTTGTGTCAAAACATTCCTTTACCAGATAAAGCGAAATCAGTTCCGCAATGTTATTATCATCATCCACGATCAGAATCTTCTGTTTATTAACCATCTTCCCCTCCCGGCAACTTTTCTTTTCCTACAGGTCATTTTACTTTTCATCATTTCATAAATGTCACGATTGTTACACCGGAATCGCCTTCTCCAAATTCGCCCAGTTTAAAGGATTTCACGTATGGTACGCCTTTGAGATAGTCGTGTACCGCCTGCCGAAGTGTTCCGGTTCCTTTTCCGTGTACGATACGCACACTTGATAAATGTGACATATATGCGCTGTCCAGATATTTGTCCAGGGCTGCAATCGCATCATCACAGTTTTTTCCGATCAGATTGATTTCTGTAGACATCCGAAGTGCACGGGAGAGATCCATTTTGTGCTCTCCAAGACTTCCTCCCCCGTAGAATTTACGAATAGATCCTTTTTCATCCTCATCCTTAAGCAACACCAGATCAGAAATAGTTGTCTTCGTTCTGATAATACCACATTGTACAAACATATTGCCGCTTTTATCCGGCATGGAACTGACCGTTCCCTTGAGTCCCATGGATATGATTTTTACCGAATCTCCGAGCCGCAGCTGTGATGCTTTCAGAATCGGATGCGTCGGTGCTTTTGCCGGAACCAGGGTGATTTTTGCATTTTTTTCCGAAATATTCTTGCTGACTTTAGTCCTTGCACGTTCCAGATCCTGTATGGAAGCATTCGGTCCTGCCTTATGGAAGGTCTTTATCGTTTCGTCTGCCAGATCCTTTGCTTCCTGCAAGATTGCTCTTGCTTCTTCATTGGCCTGCTGCAGAATTTTTTCTCTGGACTGATCCAGTTTCTCCTGTTTGGCTTCCAGCTGCGTCTTTAATTTCTCTGCCTCTGTTTTGTAAGCTGCTATTTCAGCGCGTTCTTTTTCAATTGTTACACGGCTCTTTTCGAGATCCGTCAACAGATCCTCAAACCGCTTATCATCCTGATCGATCTGCTCTTTGGCAGCTTCTATGATCCGCTCGGGAAGTCCGAGCTTTGCGGAAATTGCAAACGCATTACTTTTTCCGGGAATACCGATCAGTAAGCGATAGGTCGGGCGAAGTGATTCTACATCAAATTCACAGCTGGCATTGCACACTCCCGGTGTTGTCATCGCATATACCTTCAGCTCACTGTAATGCGTTGTTGCAAGCGTGCGTATTCCTCTCTGATGCAGATCATTCAAAATGGAAATTGCAAGTGCAGCGCCTTCTGTCGGATCTGTACCTGCTCCAAGTTCATCAAAAAGACACAGCGAATTTTCATCTGCATGTTCCAGAATCATTACCGTATTGGTCATGTGCGATGAAA
>JAGOGF010000155.1 GCA_017996845.1 Butyrivibrio sp. | reverse complement strand
CTGTGGTTAGAGCCTCTCAGCAACCATCAAAGTGGTAGGAGAAAAAAACTAATCCACAGTATCCAAAACAGCATAGCTTATTACCTTGAACAGGTAAAGAAAAGCTATGACTATATAATACGAGGAGCTATATGGATTTGTGGCATGTATACCACCTCTATATCGATAAGGAGTGATCAATATGAGTATTAATTTTAATCCCAACTTAGATTATACAACACTATTCAGCAGTCTTTCATCCGGCAGCAGTTCAAAAGACTATGTTTCTTCACTTTCAAACATGGTCTCCGATTATAGTTCAATAAAAAATGGCAGTTATGGTAAAATTGTTTCTGCATATTATGCAAAAGTGGGAGGGACAAAAAGTTCTGCCAACAGTTCTTCTGATACTTCCGCATCCTCTTCCACCGTTACAGCAAAAGCATATGCTTCGGTTGCAAAAGATGCACAAAATCTGCAATCTTCTGTAGAAGCGCTTTCTTCTGATTCTCTTTATAAAAAGAAGAATCTTACCGCTACTGCTTCAGATGGTACCAAGACAACAACCTACGGCTATGACACGGATACCATTTTCAAGGCTGTATCGGACTTTGCAGATAAATACAACAGTCTTCTTGCGTCAGGTTCATCTTCTTCCGGCACAAATATCGCAACACGTACATCTTATCTTTCTACCATAAGCAAAATGAATGAAAATGCGCTGAAAGAAGTCGGAATAACCAAAGACTCTCAGACTGGTAAACTTTCTGTTGATGAAACAGCATTTAAAAAAGCCGATGTCGCTGCCATTCAAAAATTATTCGGCAGTGATTCCGGATATGCCTACCAGATTTCTTCCGCTTCATCTCTGGTTGAAAGCGCCGCGAACAATGCCGTATCTGCATCATCCCAAAAAACATATACCGCTTCCGGTACATATAGCTCTTATCAGGCCGGCAGCATGATGAACACAATCGTCTGAGTAAGATAAAAGGTCTTTCGGAATTCCACCGAAAGACCTTTTCATATAATTTCCTTGTATTAATTAGATTCTTCTGCTGAATTTTCTGCTCCGGCAGAAGCACTGTTCAGCTCTGACGAACCTGATAATGATTCTGATGCTGCAGTTTCGTCCGTTGCCGCACTCATTGCACTATCCGCTGCGATTCCATCTACTTTATCTGCATACTTGATTCTGTATATTCTTTTAAGCGATTCATCTATTCTGCTTTCGGAAACAGTTCCGCTCTGAACAGCCTTCAATAATCCATCATATGCTTTCTGAAAATCTTCCGGAATATATAACAGGTCAGCTCCGGCCTGAATTGCTGCAACTGCAGCCTGTTCGGGAGTATAATAATCCGTAATGGCACTTTGATTGAGTGCATCAGTCACAACTATTCCGTTATAACCAAGTTCCTTTCTCAGTTCATCCGTAATCATTACGCTGGAAAGTGAACAGGGCGTATTATCTCCTGTAGCTGACGGTGCTGCTATATTGCTGACCATGATCATATTCACCCCCGCCTGAATTCCTGACTGAAATGGCAGAAACTCACTTTGTCTCATATCCTCAAGGGTACGGTCTGTTTTCTCTATTCCGTTTTGTGTCTGATCGGATGCACTTCCCATTACAGGAAAAAACTTCATACATGCACTGACTCCGTTGTCCTGAAGTCCCTGTACAACCCCCATAGCAGCCGTTCCAACCTCTGTGGCATCCGTTCCATAAAAAATATTTTTTTCTTTTGCATTTTTATCTGCAATATTTGATACAGGAGCAAAATCAAGATTAAAACCACACGCAGCAAGATATGTTCCAATCGTTTTTCCGCTCTGCACAGCAGCTTCAGAGTCACTTACGTCTGCCGCTGCAGCTGCCTTATCTGTTCCTGCCATTCCTGCTATAGTTGACTTATCCCCGCCTTCTTCATCTGCAGCAAAAAACAATGGATATTTACTCATGTTCTGCGTATCAGAAAGCATAGACATAATCTGATCCTGATCCTTCATGTTTTTAGAATTATAAACAATTCCTCCAACCGCATATTTGGAAAGCGCCTCCTGTGTACCACTCCCAGCTTTTACTACAGAATCTACCCCCGTAAGCTGTTCTGGTGTGATCAAAAACAACCCTGCCACCTTATCTTCAATGGGCATTTCTGAAATGCAGGTTTCGACAATTTCATTCAACATATCATCCCGACTCTGCGTTGCAGCAGTAGATGCAGCGTCCGGATCTCCAATCGTAATTGCTTCACTTGCATCCTGCGATGCCTGTTCTGTTACTTCATTTGCCTGGTATTTCTCTACCAATCCGCGTACTCTGACTGCTCCAAGAAACCCTCCGCAGCCTATAACTGTCAAAAGAATGGCAACTGTCACATATACGATAATCTGATTTCTGACTCTTCGCTGCCGTCGCTGCTCTCTTCTATCTTCAACGCTTCCCCGATCCTCTCTCTGCTCGTCATCTCTGTCGTCACGCATCTGCCATCCCCGTTCTTTTTTGATACCCATTATTATGTCGCTATCTTACTCTGATTTTATCATAATTTTTATATAACGAAAAGAGCGGAAGCTTTCATTATTTCAAAAGTCTCCGCTCTTATTCTGTTTCTAATTCTTCTCTTTCTAATACTCTTTCTAATTCTTTTTCTCTTTCTCTTTCCGGCACCTTATTCTGCGTCGGAGTGTCACTCATATCCAATGGACTGTCCTCCTTTTTCTCAACACATTCTTTCCATTCACCTTTGCATTCATATGCTGTGACGGTCAAAACTAAAATATTGAACTTCGTCACCATGTCATGTACTTGAACTGTTGTAATATATAAAATTCAAATGCTCAATCAAATTTCCGGTGGAGTTTACCTCACTTTCCTGAATATTTTAGTTACTGTGTTTTGGGTTTATACCTGCCTTTCTTTCGGTCTCTCCCGAAGTATTTTCCTTTTTTCTATCCTTTTTCTGTCTTTATTATATGAAATTATATTGAATTTGTCAATACAGTTTATTGTTTTTTTAGTTTTTTTGGATATATTCCTTTCAAATTTGATTATATTCTGTGTATTATTTTTATTGCATATTTTTTATACACAATACTATATTTTTCAAACAGGCATTTCCTGCGATTTTCGCACATTCATGCCGGAAATATTTTGTTTTTTGCCCCAAAAAGACAGACAATTCCGTTTTGCAAAAACAAATCTGTCTTTTGGGAAAAGTATTCTTTTTCTTCAGATCAGGCTGAATTTTTACATTTTTGAGGTGTTTACCCGATATGCAACCAGATAAACAATAAAAAATATTGCGATCAGACTCTCCGCTGCCCGGGCAACCTGCGGCATGCTGATTCCTGCAATCAGAAACTCCGCATATACAGCAAACAGAAGTGCAATCGTAGCTGTTTTCCAGGAGGCATTCGCTATTGCGAGATTTCTTTCATCTGATTCAGCAATTCTGGCTTTTTTGAGCTTTTCTTCGTCAGCAAGTATTCTTTTTCTCTTAATAATTAATATTGTTCCACAGGCAACAAGTCCTGTTCCGATTCCAAGATATAAACCTTCTGTGTAGTCCGTGATTGGAATATTAAATATATGTTTGCATAACTCAATCGCTGCAATACTAACCAGCCCCAGAATAATGATCAAACTCATCACCGCAATTTTTCTTTTCACTGTTTTCCTGTAACCTTCGTTTGTTGTGTAATCTCCCTTACCTGATAATAAACACATGCCTGTCATAAATTTTCATCCTCCTCAAATATAAATATTTCTTCTACTGTACTGTGAAAGAACTGCGCAATTTTGTGTGCCAAAACAAGCGATGCCTTATATTTACCGTTTTCAAGCGATATGATAGTTTGTCTTGTCACATCCAGTGCATCCGCCAGCTCATTTTGCGTAATCCTTTTTTCTTTTCTAAGCTCTTGAATTCTGGTTTTCATTTTTCTCCATTTCTTTTTGTAAAGTCGGCTTTACTAAAGTATAGTAAGCTTTACATTTTATGTCAAGTATATTTTACATTTTAATAAAAAATTTTTTATAGAAAAAAACGCTGTTTTTTGCTTTCATGGTTCATGCAAAAAACAGCGGATTCTTTTATTCCTGTAAAATATAGCAGATGATTCAAACCCAAAAACGTATTTGTCAGATCAGCGGATATCTGTCTGTAAGCTTCTTAACAACTTCTCTTGCTTTCTCAATTCCGGCTTCCTTTTCCTTTATTACATAAGCAATTGCTTCCGCAATCTGATCCATATCCTCTGTATCCATTCCTCTTGTCGTAACAGCAGGTGTTCCCAGACGGATTCCACTTGTGACAAAAGGTGACTGCTGCTCATTTGGTATGGTGTTCTTATTTGCAGTAATATGCGCTTCATCCAACCACTTTTCCACATCTTTTCCTGTAAGCGCAAAATTCGTCAGATCAATCAGCATCAGGTGGTTATCCGTGCCTCCCGATACAATCTGTACCCCGCGGCTCATCAGCCCGGCGCAAAGCGCTTTTGCATTATCCAGAATGTTCTGCTGATAGGTTTTGAACGCAGGCTGAAGTGCTTCTTTAAAACATACTGCTTTTGCAGCAATCACGTGTTCCAGAGGGCCACCCTGAATTCCCGGGAAAACCGCCTTGTTGAACTTAAATCGATCCTGCACATTCTGATTCCAGAGAATCATACCGCCCCTTGGTCCACGAAGCGTTTTATGTGTTGTTGTTGTAACAACATCTGCGTATGGAAACGGACTGGGATGAAGACCTGCTGCAACTAATCCCGCAATATGTGCAATATCTGCCATCAGAACAGCTCCGCACGCATCTGCCGCTTCACGAAACTTTTTGAAATCAATTGTTCTGCAGTAAGCAGATGCACCGGCAATAATCATTTTGGGCTTATGTTCCACTGCCAGACGATACATTTCATCATAGTCAAGAAAACCGTTTTCATCTACACCGTAAGGAATTACTTTGAAATAGGTACCCGAAATATTTGCAGAACTGCCATGTGAAAGATGTCCTCCCTGATTCAGATTCATCCCCATTATAGTATCTCCAGGGCTCAGTACCGCAAACTGAACAGCAAGATTCGCCTGTGCACCGGAATGTGGCTGAACATTTGCATAGTCACATCCAAAAAGTTCTTTCGCACGATCCCTTGCAAGATTCTCAACAATATCAACGCATTCGCATCCACCATAATATCTTTTTCCCGGAAGACCTTCTGCATATTTGTTCGTCAGCGGGCTTCCCATTGCAGCCATAACAGCCTTGCTCGTCCAGTTTTCAGATGCGATCAGTTCAATGTGATCATTCTGACGCTGCATTTCCTCTTCAATTGCCTGTGCAATCTCCGGGTCAACTTTTTTCACTTCATCCAATGAATACATTACTTTTCTCCTCGTATTATATAGTCATAGCTTTTCTTTACCTGTTCAAGGTAATAAGCTATGCTGTTTTGGATAC
>JAGOGF010000043.1 GCA_017996845.1 Butyrivibrio sp. | reverse complement strand
GTACTGTTTCTTATGGTTGATCGAAGTATCTGTCCGGGGAAACAGTACCAAATGCGGACTTTACCTGTTTTCAGAATACTACAGTTCAAGCGCCAGTTCCATCATTTTATGGAATCCGGTCTGTCTGTCTGCGGAATCCAGTTCTTTTCCGGTCAGAATTTCATCCGAAATTGTCAGTACCGCAAGGGCTTTTTTCCTGCTTCTGGCTGCTTCCATATAAAGCGCTGCCGCTTCCATTTCAATACACAAAACGCCCATTTTGATCCATATCTCATTCGCATGGGTGTCGTCATTATAAAACGGATCAGAAGAAAGAATATTTCCGACTACTGTTTTGGTTCCCTGCTTCTTAGCAGTTTCTACAGCCTTTGCGAGCAGTTCATAATCTGCGATCGGTGCAAAGGTTCCCGGTATTCCGTACTGATTGGCCCATGCAGAATTTGTACATGCACCCTGTGCAATCACGATATCCATTACGTGAACATCTGCGCTTAAGGAACCTGCAGATCCGATTCGGATGATTTTATTCACATTATAGAAATTATAAAGTTCATGCGAATAGATTCCGATAGAGGGCATCCCCATCCCGGCTCCCATAACAGAGATTCTTCTGCCATGATAGGTTCCTGTAAATCCCAGCATGTTACGAACATCTGTCACACATCTGGCATCTTCCAGATAATTGTCTGCAATATATTTTGCACGCAGCGGATCGCCCGGCATCAGGACGGTATCCGCAAAATCTCCTTCTTTTGCATTAATATGAGGTGTTGGAACATTTGCCATTTCTAAATCTCCTTTCCTGACGCAGCCTTCTGCGCCACTGCAGCAATATTTTTCAGAGAACACATCATTGCATTTCTCCGATATCATACGCCTGCTTTTTGGGGCAGCGCCTTCGCGTGTGTACAATAACAGTATAATCCGGTATTGCAGGATATTCAATCCGTGCATTTATCCTTCATTTCTATCCCTGTGCTTATATATTTTCCTTTGCCATTTGCTGCATATTCTTCTTATCTTTATGAAATGAGATCATCAGAATGATCATTGGAATAACAGAGATCAGGATACTGATCCCAAGTGTATTTCTGATGCCGATTGCATCGGAAATGCTTCCCGCAAACGGCATCATCAGCATTCCTGAGATAAAGCTGTAACTCGAATCTGCAATTCCGTTTGCAGTTGTCTGATAATCGTAGGATATATTGTTTTTTACAATTTCTCTGGAAGCTGAGGTCAGAATTCCGTATGTTCCGAATATCGTCATGGTACCCAAGATCACCATCACCGGGGATGTGGCAAGATAACTGACCGTTATCCCGAAAGTAATCAGTGCGGATGAAAGCACCAGCCTCTTTTTGGGTGCGATTCCGGCAAAAATTCCGGCAAAAAAGAAAATCAGAAACTGCGTCACACATCCCATAAAGCTGTCAATTCCCTGCGTGGATATATCTCCGCCGACAGATTCAAGCACTACAATCTTCAGGTTATTCAGTGGAGATCCGGCTGCTCCCGCTATAATCATAACGACCGCCAGGATCAGAAATTCCCGGTCTTTGAAAATTGAAAGAATATCCCGAAACGTTACTTTTTCACTTCTTTTTTGCCCAAAAGGAGCTTCCGGCATGGTAAATGACATGATCAGTGTAAAGATCAGAATGCCTCCCGAAACCGTTGGCATGATCCAATATCCGTAGTGTTCTGCCAGAAATCCCATATTCAGAATTGCAACCGCATACCCTGCAGTTCCCATGCTGCGTACCTTCCCATATACCGGCACATCATTATTCATACAGCGCAGCAGCCAGGTATCGAGAACTGTTCCGCCCGGGCCAAGCAGAAAGCCAAGCATACAATACAGCAGAATGTATACTGCCTTATTCGGACTGAAAAAAAGTGCCGTCTGGATCACGCCTGCTATTGTGAGCAATAATAGAAATATTTTTTTGTTTGAACGTATCTTATCGCAAATGCTTCCCCAGAAAAACTGACCCAAAAAAGCAAATAACAGGTAGCAGGAAATCGAGCTGCTGATAAAGCTCTGTGAATAACCTCTGTGCAGTGCAAATGTCCCAATAAAGGAAGCAAAAGAAGCAAACATTGCATAATAACTTGCTTCAATAATGGCAAAACGGATTTTCAATTTTTTTGTATTCGTATTCATATTTTGTCTCATTCCTGTCCGGTAAGCGTCCGGCTCATCATACTGTATGCGTTGTCTGTCGCAGCATCAGCCGATGCGGCAGCAGGACTCTTTTGGGGGTACTTCTGATGTCATTTATCTTTTCCTGCAGAAGGTCAAATGCCGTTGTTCCGATATCAAAGCAGGGCTGTGCAACACTGGAAATGGCAGGCAGGTAATTTCTGGACATATCGATATCATCAAACCCGATCACATCAATATCTGATCCTGCTGCAAGACCGCATCCACTGATGCAGCGTACTGCACCGATCGCCAGCTGATCTCCGTAACAGAATATGGCCGTTGGTCTCTGCGCCTGCTGCAGAAGCTCCTGTGCGCCTGCATAACCGCCATCATAGGACAGTTCCTGGCATGTAATGTCTGCCTGTCCCCCATCCGGAAGATAGTCATGCAGCGCTGCAAGATACCCCGCTTCCCGCATCTGTTTGGAATTGCATTCACATGTAATGCTGATCATCCCGATTCTCGTGTGTCCGGCCTGAATGAGTGCTTTGGTGGCATCATATGCCGCTGTACGATTATCTACTTCCACACAGGATATCTCTGCACCGGATGGACATTCACATGCCACAATAAACGGTTGCTGTTTTCCGATTTCGCGGATTTCCTCCTGATTCATCATTGTGGCGAGTGCAATTACACCATCAACCTGATGGGTGTGAAGCATCGCCAGGTATCTGTCTTCCACTGCACGACTGTTTCGCGTCGGTGCGACAATAATGTTGTATCCATTCTCTGCTGCCCGTTGTTCGATTCCTGTCATAATGTTGCTGTAGAAGGAATTGGACAGTCCCGGCATCAGCACCAGAAGCATACCTGTTCTGGAAGTCCGAAGGCTCCTGCCGGTTGCATTTGGCATATAATGATACTGTGCTATTATTTCAAGAACCCTTTTACTGACTTTCTCCGATACCTTCCCCTGATGGTTGATTACTCTTGATACCGTTGCGACCGATACGTCTGCCAGTTCAGCAATTTCAGATATTGTCATTTTTTCTCCCTGCAGAAATCCTTCATTAATTTTATTGCCTTTTATTATGTGATTTTAGCATGCTTTTTTCATTTTGAAAAGCATTTTATGGTAATCGATTACATTTGCTTATTGACTTCAATATCAGGCATGTCATATAATTCAATTGGAACCTGATTGGTAAACGATTACCTGTTTATGGGAGGTACTTTATGTCAACTGTCAGAAAGGTGCGCACTGCCATAGTAGGGTGCGGCATGATCAGTAATATTTATATCCGCAATCTGAAAAATCTTTTTTATATAACGGATCTGGTCGCATTGTGCGATCACAAGCAGGAAACTGCTGCTCAAAAAGCCCGTGAATACGGAATTGAAAAGGTCATGACCCTGGAAGAAATTGCAGCATCAGAGGATATCGAACTGGTCGTCAATCTGACAGGCCCTGCTGCACATTACGATGTAATTCGCATGATGCTAGACTCCGGCAAACATATTTATACCGAAAAAATGATGGCTGTCACCCTGGAACAGGGACAGGAACTTGTCGCTCTGGCCAATGAAAAGCATCTATACCTTGGCGTTGCGCCTGATACCGTTCTGGGAGCGGGCATTCAGACTGCACGCAAGATCATGGATGCCGGTCTGATTGGTAATATAACTTCCTGCTATGCCAGCATCAATCGCAATCAGTCTTTGAATTCCGAAACTTTTCGTTTTCTCAGAAACAATGGAGGCGCTCTTCCGTACGATGTAGGAATTTACTACATTGCAGCGCTTTTATGTCTACTGGGTCCGGTTCGATCGGTGCGCGGTTTTGGCGCACCCGCTCCACTTTATACGCCGCAGCTTCTGTATAAGCTGTCGGAAATTCCCGTCACTCCCTGGCAGATTCCCGGCAATAATCTTATGATCGGAGCACTTGAATTTGAAAGCGGCGTATTGGGTGGTTTACATTTTGATGGAAATACCATCGGAGAATCTCAGCACGCACTGCAGATGTTTGGGACAGAAGGCATTCTTGAGCTTGGTGATCCCAATACATTTAACGGCTATGTCAAACTGATCCGTCCGGAAGCAGAACCCTGTCTCCTCCCCCTTACACATGGCTATAATGGTGATCCGGTTCTTCCGAATCCCACTTCCTGGGAATATGCATATGGGCACCGCGGAATCGGTGTCGCCGAAATGGCCTGGGCAATCAGGCAGAATCGCCCCTGCCGCTGCAGTAAGGAATATGGTCTGCATGCCATGGAAGTTCTGTGCGGCCTCGATGAGGCTGCTGCAAACGGAAATACCTTTTACCCAAAATCGCGCTTTGCAATCAATCCACTTCCATCCGGCTATTTTTCCAGTCTGGGACATGGGCAGCTGCGAGGTGACGCAGAAACATCTCTGATGAACTGATTTATAATAACTGCAGGTTATCTGATTATTTTATTCGAACCTGCAACCCGATCCGGAAAAGAGGTCTGTTATGCGCTTTGGAATAAATATGTACGGCGTTGCAAAAGAGTTCCATCACAATCCCGAATCCTTTCTGAAAGAAATCAGTTCTTTCGGCTATCATCAGATTGAACCCTGTATCAGTTTTGACTCTCCAAAAGATTTGCGCGGTAATGGTTTCTGGAGTCCTTCTGAGCTGGAGCAATATCTTCCCTGTCTGCGCACACTTGGGATTGATATCCGGTCTGCTCATGTTCTTGCTGCTGATCTGACCCGAATCGTTCCTGAAATGATTCGGCTGGCTGAGGAGACAGGTATTTCTCAATATATTTTGAAATGTCCGCAGGATATCTCGCTCACTTCCTATCAGCGTTTTGCGGATATCTGCACTTTCGTTGCCGATAGTCTGTCTCCCTATGGCATTGCGGTTTTGCTGCACAATCAGGATACTGAGATTCAGGAGCATCTGGAAGGCATTACTGCATATGAGTGGCTGCTGCATACCTGTCATAAAAAGGTATATGCACAGCCTGATATTGGCTGGCTCGCCGCCGGAGGAGAAGATCCGGAGGCTTTTTTGTGGCGCAATGCCTGCTATGTCAAGTCTGTTCATTATAAAGACATGAAGCTGTCCTATGACCATACTAATATGATTGAAGTACCGCTTGGTCATGGTTTTCTCGATCTGGGAGCCTGTTTCCAGTTTGCGCGTGCAAACGGTGCTTCTCAAATCGTAGACGTGGACAGCTGCACCATATCCGAGCTCCGGGAGAGTCATCAGCTCCTGTCTTCCCTGACACAGGAAAGAGCGCATACCACAAGTCAGTTATGTACACTGGATACCGTGACCGGATCACTTACGATCCTGCACGGTTTTGATCATATTATTGAAGCGCCCAACTGGTTCCCTGATGGGAATGCTATCCTCTATAACGCAGATGGGCACATCTTTCGCTATCAAATTGATTCGGATACATCAGAAATGATTGACACTGCGGACTGCACACAATGCAACAATGACCATGTTCCTTCTCCTGACGGCAAAAGCCTTGCCATCAGCTGTTCTCCGGCCGGAAGTTATCTCTCTGCGATCTATACACTTCCTATAACAGGTGGTCTGCCCCGGCGTATTACTGCAAACGCGCCAAGTTATCTCCATGGCTGGTCTCCCGATGGAAAAGAACTTTCCTACTGTGCTTTTCGCCCACATTTTGATAGTGATACAACAGATGTTGATATCTATACCATTCCTGCCTGCGGCGGTACGGAAAAGAGGCTGACACATGCTGAAGGCTTCAACGACGGACCTGAATATGCTCCAAATGGTCAGCATATCTGGTTTAACAGTACCAGATCCGGACTGATGCAAATCTGGAGAATGAACCGCGACGGCAGTTCTGTGACGCAAATGACTTTTTCCATGGCTAACAATTGGTTCGCACATGTATCTCCGGATGGGAGTCAGGTTTTCTATCTGACTTTCCACAAAGACGAACTGGAGCCAAATGAGCATCTGCCTAATATGAATGTATCCTTGTCTGTCATGAATTATGATGGTTCCGGAGATCATAAACTGCTCGATTTCTTTGGCGGACAGGGATCTGTTAATGTTAATTCCTGGGCACCGGACAGTCGTCATATTGCACTTGTTCAATATTGCCTGCAGCATCTCTGATATTTGAGACATTTTTAGACAGCAAAAAATAACTGTGCTAGAATAGGACATAGATTCTTCTGATTCCTGATTCCGGCACAGTTTTATTTGCCTTTATGTCGGCCGAAGCCATACAGGGTTCTTCACGCCGCGTTTCCGGTTCCCTGTACAGGAGCAAATTTCTCAAATGCAATCATCTGTATATCCTAAGAACACTATACTTAAGGTATTGTGGCGTATTTTATTTTATCTTCTGGGCGTTATCATCCTGGCACTTGGTTTGACACTGAATACCAAAACCCTTCTGGGCGTATCTGCCATTATTTCTGTTCCATACACAATTTCGATACTGTCAGGAATCAATTTTGGCAATATGACTTTTATCGTCTATACCCTGATGGTTCTTGCGCAAATGTGGATCAAGGGCAAAAATCGTACCTGGACTGATCTTCTGCAAATTGCCCTAAGTCTTGTCTTTACCAGACTTTTAAATTTGTTTAATGATTTAATTATCATTAATGATCCCGGTATGATAATGAAATCCGTTCTTTTGATCACTGCTGTTCTATTCACCGGAATCGGTGCTGCCGTAACCGTAAACATGCATATTGTTGCCAATCCGGGAGATGCATTTGTTGCAGCTGTCTCAGATCGCATTCATAAATCCATGGGACTGACCAAAAATATTGTTGATATTATTTGTGTCTGCCTGTCCTGTTGTATCGGTCTTATTTTTTCAGGCAGGATTTCGGGCGTAGGTCCTGGTACTCTTGTCTCCATGATAATGGTCGGCCGGGTCATTGCAGGATTCAATCTGCTGTTGAAAGATAAAATGGCAACTATCACAGGATTAGCCTCTGCTGCTGAAAATAAAAAAGAGTCGGAAGCCGCATAGGCTACTGACTCTTTTTTATTTTCATTCTCTACCTTTTGTTCAATGACATCCGCAGCCGTTTCCGCCACAGCCACCGCCGCACTGATGATCTTCCCCGTGATGCTCTCCGCAGTCATGCCCTTCATGGTCATGATGATCGCAATGTACATCCGGATCATATCCCAGACTTCCTGCAATCCATGCATCTACCGCTGCATCTGCATTTCCCTGCACACCGCCATATAATTCAATACCCACTTCAGCAAGTGCTGTCTGTGCACCCCCGCCGATTCCTCCGCATAACAACGTATCTACGTTATAATCCTTCAGAAATCCTGCCAGTGCGCCATGACCACTGCCAATTGCACTTACAACTCCACTGTTCACAACAGCGCCGTTCTCGATTTCATATATCTTAAACTGCTCTGTATGACCAAAATGCTGAAAAACTTCTCCATTTTCATAGCTGACCGCTACAACCTTCATATTTATCCTCTTCTCTTTTTCCGGACAGGCACAGTATGCTCCACATTCCTGTCTGCGTTTGCATCGCTTTTTGCAGCACCCGGTGTCTGTTCCATCACATAATCTGTAATTTCCGCCGAAAATCAGAAGTCTCTTCCCATTTACAATACTGTCTGCAATCTTATATCTGGCAGTTTCATAAATTTCCGTTACCGTTGTTCTGGATATATCCATCTGCTCCGCACACTGCTCATGTGTCTGCTTCTCGTAATCCACCAACCGCACTACTTCATATTCATCCAGTGTCAGCGTTACGGTATTTAACGGTTCGCCATTTTCCGGTGTGAAACTTTTGCAAGCCGGAAATCCGCATATTCTGCGGCATCTTTGATGTCTTGGCATGTTTTGACTCCTTGGTTGTTTCCGACATATGTCGAAATCATAATAACAAACAATCACCTCTATGTCAAGTATATGCCTTTACGTTTCTTCTTTTACAGGGCCTTCATTTTTCTTACGATTGATCCGGATCCAGATAATTTCACGAAATACATAATCAAAAATTGCCGCAAATGGAATTGCCAGAAGGACACCTGCAACACCAAAAATTCTTCCGCCGACGATGATGCTGATCAGAATCCAGACTGCAGGAACCCCAAGTGAGTCTCCGAAAAGTTTGGGCTTTATGACATACCCATCGCAGGTCTGCAAAATAATGGTAAAGATAATAAACCAAAGCGCATACCACGGATTTACCAGTACCAGTATGAAGCCTCCAATCACGCCGCCAACAATCGGTCCAAAGGTCGGCGCAAGGTTCGTTACGCCAACCACCACAGATGTCAGAATCACATAAGGCATTCCCATGACGGTCATGAATATCCCATTTGCAACACCAATGATCAATCCATCCAGAAGATCACAGATGATAAAACGTATCAGAATGCGATTGCATCTGTGAAAAAAATCTGCAGATTCGCGATACCGCTTTTCCGGCAGAATCGCTTTCAAAAGTCTTGCAATGCCAGAAAGCATTCCCTTTTTATCAATCAGGAAATAAATCGCCATGATAAAACCAATGATCAGATCAAATGCATTTTTACCAATACTGAAAGAAGTATTGATAATCTCATCCATATTGTTGGGGATCGATTTTGTAAGATTGCTGATCATATTTTCAAAAAATGACGTAATGCTGGAAATGTCAACCAGACTGCTGCCCTTGCCGGCTGCCTGAAGAAACCCTTGAATCGATGCTGCATATGCTCCCAGATTGTTATACAGAATGATTACGCTGTTCGCCATCTGTGGAATGAGTCCTGCCAGCAGAACTACAAACATTAAAACAATAAAAACGATCGTAATCAGTACTGACAAATCTCTCGCAAGACGCTCTGATTTCATTTTAGCCAAGAAATGTTTATGTATAAATACGACCAGAGGATCAAAAACATATGCAATTACGATGCCAATAAATACGGGTGAAACAAATCCATATATTGCATGAATCCCCCTTGCAAACAAATTCAGATGCGAAAGTACCAGGTACAGAACTACTGCGCTGCAGGTTGCAATGGTATATGCGCTCCATTTCTGATCCAGCCAGTTCTTATTCATTTTCATTTTCTGATTCCTCCGGAATATTTCTGATGTCATACATAACCTATTGTAATTCTTCCTCATTCAACTGCACAAGTCAATTAAGAATCTATAAAATATTATATTTCCATATGATTCATGATTCGCTATAATTATATAAGAATAAATATAGCTTTTACCTGATCTTTCAATCAAATAAGCTGTTGAGGTTTACAAATGACACCTTCTTTTATTTTTTATATGGATATTATCGGAACAATTGCCTTTGCCATTTCCGGGGTAATGGTTGCTGTCCGTAAAGATATGGATGCTTTCGGAATCAATATTCTTGCACTTGTTACAGCTACCGGAGGTGGTGTGATCAGAGACCTTCTGATTGGTGAAATCCCACCTGTTATGTTTCGAAATCCGCTTTATTTCATTATATCCGTACTGACTGCCAATCTGGCATTTCTGTTTCTGTATTTTAATAAAGGTATCAGCAAACGCAACATTGCAGCTATTACAGAAAAGCTTTTATTTTGGTTTGATACGCTTGGTCTTGCTGCTTTTACCGTTGATGGTGTCAGTGCCGGAATGCAGATGGGTGATCAAAAAAGCCTTTTTCTGGTTGTCTTTCTTGGTACAATCACCGGTGTCGGCGGCGGAATCATACGTGATATTCTTGCAGATGAGATGCCTTATATTTTTGTACGCCATATATATGCAATTGCTTCTATTCTCGGTGCGCTTGCTGCCGGGATCTGCTGGCCCCTAATGGGACAAAATCATGCGATTTTAATTGGCTTTTTGCTTACCATTCTGATCCGCTGCCTTGCTGCGCATTATAAATGGAATCTTCCCCATATCAGAAAATAGCACCAGACCGCCTTTTCCGATCTGATGCTACCTGTAATGATTATGACTCTCCTGTATTTACATCCACTTTCATCTTCAGCTCATTATAAGGAATTACGATATCCTGCATTCCTGCTGCATAGGGAGCTATTTCATATTGTCCGAATTCGACCCCGACACCTTCTTTGGTCATATAGAAATTAAATTCATTCTTCTGATATCCGCTTTCTACATTTTGCTCAGCTCCTTCAAAAAACATTTCCGGATTTTTACTGATTTTCTCTTTCAAATATTTTACAACAAGTGATTTGAAGTCTGTACTGTTCAGATCAACGATATCTCCAAGCATCAGCTTCTGCCCGGTCTTCCTGTCCATTACATAATAACTGTTTAAGGTTGACCCGTGTGCACCGCCTGTATAGTCATATTCGGTAATCTTAAGACATAGCAGCTGATCATCACAATAGGTAAGCCCCGTCACCATATTGTAGAATACATATGGAAGACCGCTGTAATCCGTTATCGTATCTGTGGTGCTTTCTGCCGCACTATCCTCACTCTGCGTCTGCGTGGCAGCGTAATCCTTATACCAATCCTGCGCATTTTTCAGCATTGCTTTTTCGGCTTTTTTCTCATTATCAGAAAAAAGTGTATTCATAACCTGATCCGCCCCGGCGTTCCCTGAAAAGATCGGGATGGTAGCCTTTACCTCTAAAATAGGCTGTTTGTCTGTATCATCTGCATATTTCATATAGGCAGACTGCCGAAGGGTTATTCCTGCTTCTTTCAGCCCCGACTCATAGAATGGGTTACCACCAAGTCTCGTCTCTTTCTGCGGATCTGCATAACTTCTCATAAATGCAACATTATCATAATCCGAAGATCGTACATAACAGATACCATTCTTGAGAACCCCGTAACTGCAGCTCGCAAATACCCCTGCGGTGATATCCGTACTGGCTTCGGGCTTCAGTCTGTAAAGCTCGGTTGCGCTGCCATCCAGAAAGCTGTAATACATTGTATGGTATACCATCTGCGAATCTGTTCCCTCTTCTGCAGGTGCAATACTTACATAAATGCCGTCCTCATCATATCCGAGCAATTGACTCATACCTGCTGCATCCCGGACCACAGTAAACTGCTTTTGTGTACCGTCCGTCAAATCTGTCAGATAACATTTCCATCCAGCTGCAGAAGAAGCATCTATACTGAGCGCATATTTCTGTGTCATTCCGTATAAGCTTCCGGGTATACTCGCCGCAATCACCTTCGGTCTGACAAGGGATTCCTGATCCGCCGGATCTGCTGCAACCATTTGGCCACTTCCATCCATTCTGTATATTTTGCCATACACAGCCATACAATATGCAACATCAAAATAGGATGTTGTATCATTATATGCCGTTAACACATAATCTTCTGCCGGCAGTTTTTTTACCAGTTCCTGCACTTTGTTATCCGCATCCCCCAATGTACCGTCTTCCCGCAGTGTATAGGCTTCATCTTCCGTTCCCGAAGCACCTCCATCCGCATGTGTGAGATGCAGTACCTTATCATAGATATTCACCTGGCCGATATAGGTATTCAAAAACTTCTTCAGATCTTGCTCTTTTCCCTCTGCATTTACAAGGAGCAGGTCGGTGTCAGAAGAACCATTTGTCGTAAGAATATATAAATTCCCATCATTTACACAATAGCCCGTGATCGTATCTTCCTCTGATTGGATCTGATACATTTTGGTACAGGCTGTAAGATCATTCTTATCATATCGCTGAATCTTTCCATTTGCACAGATATATATATCATTATCATCTTCCTGTATCATCCTGCCGCCGCGGAGTTTCTCAGCATCCGAAAGTGATATTGACCTGGTACTCATTCCCATATCTGATCCGGAAGCCTCTTGTGAGCTGTTCTGCGCGGTATCTGATCCTGTACTTACATATTCCTGCGCTGCCGGCGCACCTTTTGCTGCACATGCTGTCAATATGAGTACTGCCATCATTGCCGTCGTAATCGCAATTATTCTGGAAATTTTGCGGGTATTTTCATGTTTTTTCAACAAAAAATTCCTCCTTCCATGTACTTGATTCTTATGTGCACATAGTGTACCATATGTAATAATACACGTCAAACAATTTTCAATTCACCTAACCGTTTTTTTCTGGGCGTAGTATAGTATATTGTGAAAACGTTACATGAATACGCAGAAATGAGGATTAACATGAAAAAAAGATTTCAGATAAAAGCTTTTTCATTTGTTTTTTCAATGTTTATTTTGCTGTTTTCCCTGTCATTTGATTCTAAAGCGGCAGGCAGTCTTGTCCGCAATACCACCTTTACGACACTCGCACAGATGCAGTCCAAACTGGGTGCTGACAAGGATACGATTTCCTGGTCTCCGGTTTATCTGACTGAGGTGGAAAATTATTACTGGACTTTTTGTGATCAGGATGCACTTGGTCAGACCGATATCTCTCTAAATCTTGCCAAAAATGCATATCGGAATCTGGAAATGCTTTTGGATAACGGCTATACCATGGATTATCAGACTTTAAAAAGCTACTGTGCGGAATATCTGGCCAAAACAGGCGGAAAAGAAGATGCTTATTACAAAGTTCTTACAAGCTGTCTGGATAATCCTTATCTGCTGAACCGGCCGGCAGCATCGGTTACCGCCAGCACTTACAACGGACGGGATTACTCCAGCGTATTCGATGCTGCCTATTATTATCAGAATAATCTCGATTTGCAGCAAAGTATCGGAAATAATCCGCCCGAACTGCTCCGCCACTTTGTAGAACAGGGTATCAATCAGGGACGCCGTGGAAATGCTTCCTTTGATTTAAACACCTACATTGCACAGGTGGATGCACAGGTTATGCAGAATATATTGGCATCAAGTGCCTGGAAATCTCTTTCTGCAGGTCATCCTGCACCACTTGGCCAGTATAGTTACAGTCCTGCCTGTTATTATGGGAAATACCTTGGTCACTACGCTGCTGCATCAGCCGATTCTGCTGATGGAACCGCATCTTCTGATGGCAGTTCGGATACCACAATCACTTCTGATATTAAGACCATTACCGGTACCTACACCGAAACCTCCGGTAAAAGCGTTTATACAAATGAACCGGTCAGTAGCACGCTTGCCAATCAGCGTCCCCTTGCAGTCATGATCCCGACAGACTCTGCCGCCCAGCCTTCTTATGGAATCGGCAGCGCAGATATCTTATATGAAGTCATGGAAGAGGGTGGTATTTCCAGACAGATGGCCATTATTCCAGACTGGCAAAGTCTATCCCGGATCGGCAATCTGCGCAGCTGCCGTCTCTATTACATTTATGCTGCCAAGGAATGGGATCCCATCCTGATTCATTTCGGCGGGGTTGCCTATATGAAAGGAACCATCGATGCTCCTGATATCAATAACCTTTCCGGTACCTATGAATATGGAACCGGTGGAAAAGCACCCGGTGCCGGATTTTTCTTTCGTACTTCAGACAGAAGTGTCCCTCATAATGCCTATATTTCAGCAGCCGGAATTCTGAAAGCCTGTAAACGTCTTGGCTACCAGACCGATTTACGCTCCGACTACTATAATGCTAAACATTTTACTTTTGCTGACAGTATCAATAATCTTTCCAGTTATTCACAGGCTCAGACCGCCGATGTAATTGATCTGTCAAAAGTATTTACCTACACCAAAACCCGCCTGGTATATGATTCCGCAAGCGGTCTTTACCTGAAGTATCTGCATGGAAAGTCGCAGGTCGATGCGCTGACCGGAAAGCAGCTCTCTTTTGCCAACGTCATTGTTCAGAATACAACATGGAAACAGCTGGATAAAAAGGGTTATCTGGAATTTCAGATGATAGATGATACACAGGACGGATATTATTTTACAAAAGGGAAATGTATCCACATTACCTGGAAAAAGACCAGTGACTATGAACCAACCAGATATTATGATGATCAGGGGAATGAAATTCAGCTCAATACGGGTAAAACTTACATTGCCGTTGCACAGGATGGCAAGGATGTCCTCTTTCATTAAACAGAAATCTCTGCACAAAAAAGACAGTGGCTGTTCCAGCTGTAATCACTCCATTGCTCGTTTATATACAAAACGATTGGAGCAATACATCAGCAGAACAAACACTGTCTTTTCTTTTTTTATTTTTTCCTGTCAGGCATTTGCAATTGCATCCACAAAAGCATCCACCATAGATTGATCTTCAGAATGCAATGCACTCTTGATCGTCAATACCGGCTCAAGTATCTTCACATTCTTAAGTGCTGACAGCTGTTCTGTCATAAGCTTTGCTGATACCGGCGCCCACGTTCCGTTCTGTGCAAGTGCAAATGTACGCTTTTGTACACCCAGGGATTTCATATCCTGCAACAGCGATTCCATCGGAAGATACAATCCATTATTATAGGTCGGGCAGAACAGTACAATCGTGGCACACCTCCATACCTCAGAAATCAAGTATGAAATATGCGTTTTTGAAATATCATATACGCGAACTCTTTTACCCGTTTTATTCTGAATCGCAGCTGCTGTCATCTCAGCAGCACTTGCTGTATGTCCATACAAGCTTCCGTAAAATACAACCACTTCATCATCTTCTGCTGTATAGGTACTCCACTTCTGATATTTATCCAGAAAATAAGCAATATTCTTTCTCCATACAGGTCCATGTAAAGAACAAATCAAACGAATATCAAAATTCTCTGTCTTCTTCAGAACAGCCTGTACCTGCATGCCATATTTACCGACAATATTTGCATAATATCTTCTGGCATCATCCAGAAACTGCTTTTCATAATCATAATTATCTGCAAAAACGCCTGCATCAATCGCGCCAAAGGTTCCAAATGCGTCTGCAGAAAAAAGAGCCCCTGTCTGTTCATCATATGCCATCATCGCTTCGGGCCAATGTACCATCGGTGCCATGACGAAATGAATTATATGTTTACCGGTGCAGAGCGTCTGACCTTCCTGTACCACTATTTTAGAAAGATCATCAAGCTGTGGGAAAAACTGATGCAGAAATGTAAAGCTCTTTGCATTTCCTACCAGTGTAAGTTCGGGATAAAGTGCTGCTACTGTAGCAATCTGAGAACAGTGATCCGGCTCCATATGCAGAATCACAAGATAATCCAGTGTCTTACCCGCAAGCATATATTTCAGGTTCTCAAGAAACTGATCAGAAATAGATATGTCAGCAGTATCAAACAATACGTTTTTTTCATCAGAGATCATATAACTGTTGTAGGATACACCTCCGGGAAGCGGGAAAAGATTTTCAAACAGCTGCAGGCGTCTGTCACTTCCACCGATCCAACAAGTATCATCTGTTATCTGTTGTACATTAATCATGTTTTTATTCCCCTTTTCTATCAAATATCTTTTTACATGTAATCAATTACGGTGTTGCAACTGCAGGAACAGATGCTGCCGTCCCGCTGATAGGTGTTGCTGCTGGCTGCACGGCTGCTGTACTGGCCGCTGCTCCTGCAACCGGCGTCGTAACTGCAGATGTCCCTGTCGCTGCAGCAGACTGTGGCGTAAGACTGGCACCAACAGCAGGATTCACTGTACCGCTCATACCTGCTGCGGCATCTGTGCTGCTGGCCGCAAGTGCGGCTGCAGGTGTTACAGTCCTCACTGCAGGAGTTCTTACCTGCGTGGTATCACTTTCAATCTGTGCACTGTAATCTTTTACTTCATTCGATACTATATATCCATAATCTTCGAATAGGAAATGGTGTAACCATACAACATTGCTTTCCAATGTATCGGGAATCACGCAGCTTCCCTTACGTCCCACTCTCCCTGTACTTCTCATATTTTCCTGTGGGAACCCTCCCTGATCAGATATTTTATAAGTATTGATCCTGGACAGATATCCCAATATCTCATTCAGATCCATTGAAGTATATACTTCCCCAAACACATCATCTGCAACTGCGGTAAGCTGACTTGCGCTTGCTTTTTTGGATTTTTCAAATATTGCATTCAATACGATTCTCTGACGCTCTGTACGTTTGAAGTCATCACCTGCAGTATAACGGATTCTGCAATATGCTGTAGCCTGAAGTCCTGTAAGATGCTGCAGGCCCGATACTGTAACCGGTATATATTCTTTGCCCAACTGCTGTGCCATTTTCTTTTCATAGTCATTCAGGTATTGAATCTCTGCATCTTCAATATTAAGATCCAATCCCCCAAGTGCATCGATTGCATCTGTAAGTCCCCCGAATCCTACCGTTACAAAATCTGTAATGTTCATATCCAGGTTCATATTCAGCATATTGATAGCCTGTTCCGGTCCACCCTCTGCATATGCTGCATTGCATTTATTATAGGTATCGTTTCCCAGATTCAAATAAGAATCCCGATATACCGACACCAGTTTGATATCTCCTGTATCCTGATTGATGGATGCAATCACGATCGTGTCAGACCTCGTATCTTTGGTCAGTTCTCCCTTTCGTGTATCGACACCGAACAGCGCAATATTGACATAGCCTTTCATCTGACCTGTCTGTGTGTTCTGTTTAACAGAGTCGCTGATCTTCTCATTGATTTTGGAAACCGGAATATCTACCTTCTGCACCTTTTCAATCTTAGATACTACAAAAAGTGCAGCGACCACAACAAGCAACACAATAAGCTCCGTCACGAAAAAAATGATCCGAAGCTTCTTTTTATCTATTTTCCTTTTATGCTTTTTCCTGCTATCCGAACCTGTATCATAATCATCAGATTCCGCATCAGTCTCAGCCTCTTCCTCATAGTAATTGGCATCATCGTCATAATAATCAATTTCCTGCGAAAATGCTTCGTTCACTTCCCGATCCGGTGCCTTTTTCTTTTTGGTCCGCTTACCCACAGACTCCTGTTTCTCTGCCGTTCTTTCTTTATCTTTCTGTTCTTCTGTATCCCGTGTGTTGTCTTCCTGCAGCATATCTCTTGGTTTTACTTCTTTTATCGGTGCATTTTTAACATCGGCTGTTTTTACTTCCGCTGTTTTAACCGCATCCTGAATTTCCGCTGCCTGCTTATTGCTGGTGTGCTCTTCTGTCATAAATCTACCAATACTTTCCAATACCTTCTGAATTATTTTACTGACACCCCTGATACAACTATATAAGTTAGGCGTTTGCGAAACGCTACAACCCGCATAAATACGTACTTTTTTCTTCAGAAATCAAACAACTCCCCTCAAGACTGTG
>JAGOGF010000042.1 GCA_017996845.1 Butyrivibrio sp. | reverse complement strand
TGTTTGTGGTGAACTTATTATATCAAAGATCTGGTGCTATTTTTATGTCAAGGTACCAATTTATGAAGTGATTCTACCTGAAAGATCCAATATTTTTATCAATTATGCAGGTGGGAAAGTTGAGTAATATACTTAACGCAAGTTTTTTTACTTTACAAATAATAGAGCCGTTTTAAGACATGCTCAGGTCTGTGATTTCAATCCATTCTGTTAGTGCTTTGCTGCTTTATGATTGGATAATGTTTTTCCTGCTTTACTCTTTGCGCTTTTACCAGATGAATTGTCAGCAAGTATCTTTCCTGCCCCGCCTACTTTTCCACCATGATGAACTGCCAAAAGACTATAGAATTGATCCATTCTAAAATCTCAGATATTTTATCATCAATCTAAGGGGTTTACACATAATAAGTTACACTCTCGACGTAGCCTTGGATTAGCAGCTTAGATGTCCAAGAAAACGTCCGCACCCCCCTCTTTCTCACTATCCCACAATGCACATTGGTTTCTGCCATTTTCCTTTGCCGAATACAATGCAACATCTGCTGCTTTGAGCAGTTCGTCCATATTCTGGTCTGCTTTTGGTGCTATAACCGCAATTCCAAAGCTAATAGTCACATAACCATATTTGGAACCTGCATGTGGCAGCTTCAACTCACGAACACTTTGAATCAGTCTTTCTGAGTATGCTATCGCTTCCTGTAATGAAATAACGGGAAGTAAAACAGCAAACTCTTCCCCTCCATATCTGGATACCAGATCTGATTCCCTTTTTGCATTTTTCTTCAGTGCTTTCGCGGCCAAACGCAGGCATTCGTCACCTGACTGATGGCCATACGTATCATTGTAGCTTTTGAACCAGTCACTTTCTGAAGCTGCTGATTTGAATTCATCAGCTCAGTAGTCCGTTCAGCGATCTTTTCTTCCAAAGAAATAGAATACTGTTCAATCTCAGCTTTGGCCTGTTGCAGTTCAGCAGTCTTTTGTTCAACCCTGGAAGAAAGTTTTTTTTCATTTTCCAACATTTTATTGTATCTTAGAATTTTAATCTCGTTTTCGATTGTAAGATCGGATGGAAATATTCTGATTTCTGTATAGGGGTTTTCAGACTCATAATAAGAAATATCATTAGCCCAACATGGGACACCAAAAGCCTGACTGAATATTCCAATCAGTTTTCCCTGCATGAAGGGAGCTCCCCAGCGCTTTTCCGGTACCAGGTTATGCTGGGCAATAATTTCCCAGGAATTTCGAACAATTACAACTGCCGTTTTTTCATCCGGATTATACTCCGGCAATTCAAAAGATCCCCATCCTGCTACTGACACGGCACGTCCCCATGCCAGAAAACCATCGCTGAAATTATCTGCCAAAGTTGAAATCATGGCAGTAAAATCCTGCTCTGTACCCAGGCTTGATGAGTATGCCACAAGTAATCGGAACAGATCTTTACCCACCTCTTCCGTGATAGGTGCAAACATATTTATAATTGACGGATCTGTCCAGAATAATGCAGAATCAATGCCAAAGAAAGTCAGATTCCCTTTTTTAGAATCCCAGTAAATGGGCACTTTATTAATTTCAATATGATATCTTGTATCATCAACTAATACATTTGATTCAGCATTTCTTTTTTTCTCATCAATAATCATAAATCTGCGCCTCCGCCTGCAATATCCGGTATATTGACGGTTTCATTGAAATATGTATTATTTCTTTTCGCAGAAAGCTTCGTATTCTCTGCCTTTTATCAAATCTTCAAACCGATTGCTTTTGATCAAAGCCCAGTAATAATTCTTCTACTATTATATCAACTTTTTTTCTTTATTAAACCGTAAATTGCAGATATCCGTCATACAGAATAGTGTATAGAAAAATTGGCAGCATCCGATTATGTCAAAAGGATGCCTGCAAAAGTTCTGTTTAAGCTACCATTTCACCCGATAAACATCTCTTTTCCTCAATTCCCTCTTATATCCAGCTTATCAAAAACAGTATCATTACTGCCCCAGGAATATACTATATAATACTTATCACCCTGAATATCCGTATTGAGCGTTAATACACCATGCTCAATAACCGGTATATTTCTGCCCGTCTGCTTTTCAACTATATACTCCCATTCATTTTGTGCAAACCGGGAATAATATGCTTTAAGTTTTTCTAACGATAATTCACTCTTAATCAGGATACCGCCAAAGTATTGCATACCGTTTCCGTTCCCGACCAATTTCCCTGCAGCCGAAAAACTCTCAATATATTCTGAAGTTTCGGGAATAGCAGTACCTTTTATTTTCTCAGCTGTTTTCCTTGCAACGCCATCATTCACAATTGGTATGCACACCAAAAATACCAGAAAGGCAATCACTATTGTTACGAAAAATATTATTCCTTTTTTCATATCACATACTCCATTCTGTTGCATTTTGCCGGTATATCCTTCCTGCTACTTTCCTTCCCCCGACCGGTATCTTTCCAAACCTCAAACATTAATCCCGGCTTTCCGCGCCTGAGAGAACAGCTGCCTGACATTCAGTCTGTACAGCGTCCCGTCTTTGATAAAGTTACTGCCGCACTGGCGAAAGTCAAAATGCACGTGTTTGCGGATACACTGCTCACGAATGGACAGAACCCAGTCGTAATCCAGTGGCCTTGCATGAGAATCCGATTCGCCGCCCACTACCACCAGCTCGATTCCGTTCAGGTACTGTTCAAGATCAATTTTTTCTATAAGCGGCTGACAGATGATATTCTTATGTTTTATTGGCAGTTTTTCAAAAATGGACAACCGAAAATCCGCCATTTCCTGATTTTCAATCGTGCAGCCGACTGTCACATTCTCATATCCATCTCCCCAGTCCTGCGGGATGCAGTCCGGAAAGCGTTCGATTCGCTTGGTCAGGAAAATGAACTGCAGATCTGCACGTTCTTTTATCATCTTCCAGCATTCTGCTCTCCACTGATCCCCTTCCTGCAACAGAAAGTCCGTGGCAAAGCCGAGATAAACAACTCCTCCTGCCTGCATTTTGTATTGTCCCGTTTTTGCACCTCTGACATATTTTTCTACAGGAGCAGTGAACTGTCTGGTTTTCTCAATGTGAGAGGTATCAACACCGCGTTTGGCATCTCCCTTATGGATATAACAGAACTTACAGCCTTCACTGTATTTGTGGCAGCCGCGCCACGGATTCCATACACTCATTTTTGCTCCTTAATCTGCATAATGCCCTACTACAGGCTTGTCCTTTTTCTTGTGCTTTCTCTCCGGATCATACTGCTGCCAGTAAACCGCCTTTTCATTATAGCGGCACCTTCCCTGTGCTTCATAAGCCCCGTGTCCCACATAGACCATCCCAAACGGATTAATATATTCCGGCATGTTCATGATCTCACGCATTTTCTGCATTCTGCTTTCGATCGGAAAGATTCCGATCCATACGGATGCAAGACCGATGTCGGTTGCAGCCAGTAATATGTTTTCAATTGCTGCGCTGCAATCGCATACCCAGATCTCTTTATTCTGCCCCTTCAGCCCCAGTTTGGAATTATCGCATACCACAATTGCCGCAGGTGCCTCATATCTCGCAAAGACAAAATTTCGACGTATCTTATCCAGAATATCTTTTTCATCGATTACAACAAATTCCCAGGGCTGCCCGTTTGCAGCTGTCGGAGCAGAGAAAGCCGCTCTGAGCAAAATCTCCAGATCCGCTCTGGACACTGCTTCTTCTGTATATTCCCGGATACTTCTTCTTTTATAGATTGCTTCCAGTGTTTCCATCCTGCTCCTTCTGCCGGATATTGCCTCGTAATCATCCCATAGGCAATTGGCTCCTCACTCTGCATTTTCCTGAATAAAGAAACAAAAGCCTTTACTTTCCCAGCCATTCGTTTATATCTGCCGCTTCCACATCCCTGTTCAGCAGAACGCCTTTTGCAAAATGAAGTACAGGATATGTCTGTTGCAGATCAGCCATGCACTTACTTACACCGATGCCACCTGAAGTGACAAAAATATATATATCTTTTTCAGCAAAATCTCCGCTTTCCAGAAACGTATTGATAATTCGCGGCGCTGTATACCACCAGATCGGAAAGCCAAGCAGGATTCTGCTGTATTTACAGAAGTCCGGCACTTTTTCTTTCATCTCCGGACGACAGGACAGATCTTTCATTTCAAGCGTACTGCGATTTCCTGTCTTCATCCAATCCAGATTTGCAGAACTGTATTTTTCTTTTGGAACTATTTCAAATAGATCTCCACCTGTGATTTTTGCAATTTCCACTGCTTTTCCCGCAGTAATGCCCGTTGCAGAAAAAAAAGCGATCAATGTTTTTTCCATTACCTGTATCCCTCCGTTGATATTTTACCATATTAAAATAAAACACCCAAAACAACATTTGTATACTTGACATTTTTTATCCATATTCACATAATATAGTATAGAATATGGACTTGGGACAGAGGAGAATACCTGCTTGATCATCACAAAGGAAACCGATTATGCACTTCGAATATTGCGGGCACTTGCCGGCGGACAGCAGCTCACCACTGCGCAGCTGTCTGAGCAGGAGCAGATCCCGAAGCAGTTCGCCTATAAGATTCTCAAGAAACTGCAGAAAAGCGATCTGGTCAGTATCCAAAGGGGTGCAGAAGGCGGTTGTCATCTGCAGACCAGTCTGGATCAGATTACGCTGTTTCGTTTGATGCAGGCCATGGACGAGGATTCTGCTGTCAGTTCCTGCATGAAGCCCGGCTATGCGTGTCAATGGTGCAAATCGCACAATGATGCTGTCTGCCGTGCACATATTCATCTGACCGCCATCCAACAGAAGCTGAATGAAGAACTGGATGCCTATCCGTTACAGGAGATTTTGTTCGGACCGTAATTTTTTCCGCGCAGGGTCTTATATTGTGCTGTTTTTTTTTTTCTTTTAAAGTGGAGTATTTTTATCTACTTTGATTTAACATGACAGGAAATCATTTTTGCATATCAATCAGTTTCATTCATATTTTATGACAATAAAAGGAGGAAGCGGTATGTTATTCACAATTACGCAGGATCAGGAAGCACTGCGGGCCAAAGTTCGCGCCTTTGCAGAAGAGGAAATCAAGCCGATCGCATTTATGCTGGATCAGCAGAATGATTTCCCCACTGAGGTCGTACAGAAACTCGGAGAAATGGGTCTGATGGGTATTCCCTATCCAAAGGAATATGGCGGAGCCGGTCTTGATGTGATCAGCTATGCTGTTGTGGTAGAGGAATTGTCCCGCGTGGACGGCGGCTCAGGTGTTATTGTATCTGCACACACATCACTTGGCACCTGGCCGATCTATGCTTTTGGAAATGACGCACAGAAAAAGAAGTATCTGCCTGCTCTTTGCAGCGGCAAAAAACTGGGTGCATTCGGGCTGACTGAAACCAATGCCGGATCCGATGCAGGCGGAACAGAAACGACTGCCATTGATAAAGGTGACCACTACCTCTTAAACGGCGGCAAAATATTCATTACAAACGCTCCCAAAGCAGATATTTATGTTGTCTTTGCCGTAACCACCCCGGGAATCGGAACACGCGGAATCTCCGCCTTCATTGTTGAAAAAGGCTCGAAAGGTTTTGAATTTGGCGATCATTATGACAAGATGGGTATCCGCTCCTCTTCTACTGCTGAACTGATTTTCAATGATGTGAAGGTTCCGAAGGAAAATCTGCTGGGCAAAGAAGGACAGGGCTTCAAGATCGCCATGGCAACCCTTGACGGCGGACGGATCGGTATCGCTTCCCAGGCACTTGGCATTGCACAGGGTGCTTTTGAGCAGGCTGTTTCCTATTCCAAAGAACGCGTTCAATTCGGTAAACCCATCGGATTCCAGCAGGCCATTTCCTTTAAGATTGCCGATATGGCTACCAAACTGCGAAATGCAAGGTTCCTCGTATACTCAGCAGCAGAACTGAAGGAAAATCATGAGCCTTACGGCATGGAATCTGCCATGGCCAAGCAGTATGCTTCCGATATTGCTCTGGAAGTCACCAACGATGCACTGCAGATCTTCGGTGGAACCGGATATCTCAAAGGCATGGAAGTGGAACGCATGTACCGCGATGCCAAGATCACGACCATCTATGAAGGAACAAATGAAATCCAGCGTGTTGTCATTGCATCACACATTCTCGGTAAGGCGCCCAAAGAAGAGTCTGCCTCCTCTACCAGATATCAAAAGCCTGCACCGATTACCGGTCTACGCAAAAAGCAGATTTTCCGCGACGGCTCTGCCAAACAGCAGGTAGAAGCACTTGCCGAAGCACTCCGGAAAGACGGGTTTGACTTTACAGTCGGTATCGCACCGGATACTCCGATCGTCCAGGCGGAACGGGTCGTTTCTGCCGGAAAAGGAATCGGTGATAAAAAGAACATGAAACTGATTGAAACACTTGCAAAGGCTGCAGGTGCTGCCATCGGTTCCTCCAGACCTGTTGCGGAAACGCTGAAATATCTTCCGCTTAACCGTTATGTAGGTATGTCCGGACAGAAATTTACAGGTAATCTCTACATTGCCTGCGGAATTTCAGGTGCAAACCAGCACCTCAAGGGTATCAAGGATGCCGGCGTTATTGTTGCGATCAACAAAAATGCCAATGCCCCCATATTCAAAAACTGTGATTACGGTATCGTCGGAGATGTGCTGGAGATTCTCCCGCTTTTATCTGCTGCACTTGATACCGGGGACAAAAAGCCTGCTCCGCCCATGATCAAGATCAAACGCCCGCAGATGCCCAAAGCTGAGCCGATCGGTCCGCGCTTTATCTGTAACGGCTGCGGTTATGAATATGTTCCCGAAATCGGAGATCCCGAAAATGATATTCCCGCAGGAACCCAGTTCAAAGATCTTGCATCCGACTGGACCTGCCCGGAATGCGCAGAGGCTAAAGATCAGTTTATTCAGGCATAAAACAAAGGAGGAATTCATATATGTATTGCGTAAGAAATGTAACGGAGGATCTCTACTGGGTCGGCGCCAATGATCATCGCCTTGCTCTGTTTGAAAATGCATACCCCATTCCGCGTGGTGTATCCTATAATGCTTATCTGCTGCTGGATCAGAAGACCGTTCTGTTCGACACGGTAGACTGGTCTGCCTGCCGCCAGCTTCTGGAAAATATGGAATATCTGCTCGCCGGACGCCCGCTTGATTATCTTGTAATCAATCACCTAGAACCGGATCATGCCGCATCTATTGAAGAGATTCTCCTGCGCTGGCCGGGTGTCACCATTATCAGTAACGAAAAGGCATTTATGCTGATGAATCAGTTTGGCTTCCAGATCGAATCCCATGAAAAGATTGAAGTCAAAGAAGGAGATACGTTCAGTTTTGGTACCCATATCGTGACATTTGTTTTTGCTCCCATGGTGCACTGGCCGGAAGTCATGGTGACCTTTGATACCACAAACGGCGTTCTTTTCTCCGCAGATGCTTTTGGTACCTTCGGTGCACTGGACGGAAAACTGTTTGCAGATGAAGTAAACTTCGACAGAGACTGGCTGGATGACGCAAGGCGTTATCTTACGAATATTGTCGGAAAATATGGACCGCACATTCAGAATATATTGCAGAAAGCCGGAACCATTCTCGACCAGATCCGCTTTATCTGCCCCTTGCATGGACCTGTCTGGAGACAGGATCTGATGTACTTCATCGGCAAATATGATACCTGGAGCAAGTATCTGCCGGAGGAAAAAGGTGTTCTGATCGTTTATGCTTCCATGTACGGCAATACCGAATCGGCTGCGCAGGCACTTGCAGCAAAGCTTTGTGAAAAAGGTATGACAAAGGTTGCGGTATACGATGTATCTTCCACCGATGTATCCCAGCTGATTTCCGAAACGTTCCGCTTCAGCCATCTCGTTCTTGCCTCCGTAACCTATAATCTCGGTATCTACCCTGCCATGCACAACTACCTGCTGGATATGAAGGCACTGAATGTGCAGAACCGAACTGTTGCACTGATTGAAAACGGATCCTGGGCTGTTAAATCAGGTGACCTGATGCAACAGTTCCTGAATGATGAAATGAAGAATATGACCGTCCTGAATGAGCGGATCAGCATGGCATCTTCTTTCCACGCTGAAAAAGAACCGGAACTTGAAACACTGGCAAATGCAATATTGGAATCCATGCAGTAATACATCCCCGGTCTCTGCATGCATGACATATTCTGCTGCGATCCGACTGAATCACAAATCAGTCAGACCGCAGCAGTTTTTTACGTTAAAGCACATTGTAATATAAACATATTTTCATGTTTTGCATATATTGCTCTTTCTATCTGCAAAAAAGTATTAATGGCAATATTGGTAAACTATTTCACTTTTTTGCATATTATTTTTTCTTGCTCTGTCAAAAAAAGCATTGTATGATAAGGGAGAATGTTAAATGTTTAACCATCTGCTTTATTTTGAAAGGAGCATCTAAACTATTATGGATGAAACTAAAAAAATGGTTTGTGAAGAAAAAGGCCCCATCACAGATGAGCTGCTGCAGAAAATGAACGCCTACTGGCGTGCAGCCAACTATCTGTCCGCCGGACAGCTTTACCTGCTTGAAAATCCACTGCTGAAAAAACCGCTGACCTTTGAAATGGTCAAGAAAAAGATTGTTGGACACTGGGGAACGGTACCTGGTCAGAACTTTGTTTATTTGCATCTGAATCGTGTCATCAAGCGTTATGACCTTGACATGATCCTACTGTCCGGTCCCGGACACGGCGGTAATTTCTATATTGCCAACACTTATCTGGAAGGAAGTTACAGTGAAGTATATCCGAACATCAGTGAAGACGAAGACGGTATGCAGAAGATGTTCAAACAGTTTTCTTTCCCGGGCGGTGTTCCCAGTCACTGCGCACCTGAAACACCAGGCTCCATTAATGAAGGCGGCGAACTCGGATATGGGATTGCTCATGCTTTTGGTGCCGTATTTGACAACCCGGATCTGATTGCAACTGTTACGGTAGGTGACGGAGAAGCAGAAACAGGCCCTCTTGCCACTTCCTGGCAGTCCAATAAATTTCTGAATCCGATTACAGACGGCGCAGTACTTCCTGTTTTCCATCTGAATGGATACAAAATTGCAAACCCGACTGTTTTTTCCCGTATTTCTCATGAAGAACTGCAGAAGTTCCTGGAAGGCTGCGGCTGGAAGCCTTATTTTGTAGAAGGCGATGATCCGATGACCATGCATCGTACCATGGCTGAAACGATGGATACTGTAATCGAAGAGATCAAGGCAATCCAGAAGCATGCACGTGAAACAGGGGATGCAACACGTCCGATGTGGCCCATGATTGTTCTGCGTACGCCGAAGGGCTGGACCGGTCCAAAGGTTGTGGATGGTCTTCCGATTGAAGGCAGCTTCCGTGCACATCAGGTTCCGATCATGATGGATAAGCCGGAAGAACATGTGCAGATTCTGACAGACTGGCTCAAGAGTTATAAACCGGAAGAACTCTTTGATGAAAAGGGTAGACTGATTCCGGAACTGAAGGCACTTGCACCGACAGGAAACCACCGGATCGGATCCAATCCGCATGCAAATGGCGGACTGCTGCTGCGTGATCTGCGTCTTCCTGATTTCCGCAGTTATGCATTCGATGTTACAACACCCGGTTCCTCTGATGGTCAGGATATGACCGAGCTTGGTAAATTTGTACGTGACATCCTGAGTCTGAATCAGGACAGCAGAAACTTCCGTGTATTTGGTCCGGATGAAACACTTTCCAACAGACTGAATTCTATTTTTGAAACAACAAATCGTGTATGGAATGCAGATGCACTTGATTCCGATGAGTTTCTCTCCCCGGATGGCCGTGTCATGGACTCCATGCTGTCAGAACATTTATGCGAAGGTTGGCTGGAAGGATATCTGCTGACCGGTCGTCATGGTTTCTTTGCCAGTTATGAAGCTTTTATCAGAATCATTGATTCCATGGTCGCACAACATGCCAAGTGGCTTAAGGTCTGCAATCAGCTCCCATGGCGTGAAGAGATCGCTTCTCTTAACCTGATTCTGTCTTCCAATGTATGGCAGCAGGATCACAACGGCTTTACCCATCAGGATCCTGGTTTTATGGATCATATCGCAAATAAAAAAGCGGATGTGGTACGTCTGTATCTGCCTCCGGATGCCAATTGCCTGCTTTCTACCTTCGACCACTGTATCCGCAGCCGTAATTACGTTAATGTCATTGTGGCAAGTAAACATCCCCGTCCACAGTGGCTGACCATGGAACAGGCTGTAAAGCACTGCACGCAGGGTATTGGTATCTGGGAATGGGCTTCCAACGACCATGGCGTAGAACCGGATGTTGTTATGGCATGTGCAGGTGAAACACCGACACTGGAAACACTTGCAGCTGTTTCGATTCTGAACAGGGAACTCCCTGAAGTTCGAATCCGTGTCATCAACGTTGTCGATCTGTTTAAATTGCAGCCACAGTCAGAGCATCCGCATGGCTTATCCGATGCGGAGTATGATATGCTCTTTACCAAGAACAAGCCGATTATCTTTAATTTCCATGGCTACCCGACCCTGATTCATGAGCTGACCTATCGCCGTCACAACCGGGATCTCCACGTACGCGGTTATAAGGAAGAAGGAACGATTACAACCCCGTTCGATATGCGTGTCCAGAATGATGTGGATCGTTTCCATCTGGTGCAGGATGTCCTGCTGCGTCTGCCGCAGCTGGGCAATCGCGGTGCATATCTCTACCAGAAGATGAGCGATAAGCTTGTTGAGCATAAACAGTATATCCATGAATTTGGTCTGGATATGCCTGAAATTGCAGACTGGAAATGGGAAGGTCACAAAAACTGATTTTTCAGAACTGACATCATACTGATACTAAAAAATGGATTCCGAAATAGCATTCTTTCGGAATCCATTTTTATTCTTTTATGCTATTGTAATCTCTGCATTTTCTGATTTCTTTTTCTCTGTCTCAGCGTTTAATGGCTTTCATCCGCAATGATCAGCGTATTGTCACAAGCTCATATTCTCTCGTGCCGATTCCGATTTTTTCAGCATGTTCAAGTGTTTCCTTCCAGCGTACATTCGGATTGCTGTCCATAAAATGGTCATGATGATGATGCCATTCGGGTTTTGCAAGATTATCCGATAACTGACTGTTCGGAATTGGAGCCTGCTTCTGACAGGCATCCACACACGCCTGATCCAGTGCAACCGGATCAAATGATGCAAACATACCCAGATCCGGAAGAATCGGTGCATCATTCTCTCCATGGCAGTCACAGTTCGGTGAAATATCGCATACCAGGCTGATATGGAAACAGGGTCTTCCCTGACACACGGCAGCCGTATATTCTGCTATTTTACAGCCAAGGACTTCATTTGCCTCTCCATTATCATTCACAATGGCATCATAGCCGCAGGCCCCGATACATCTCCCGCATCCCTTGCAAAGATCCTGATTGATATATGCCTTTCCATTTTCATAGGTAATGGCATCTGAACCGCATTCTTTTGCGCAGTGATGGCAGTTTCTGCAAAGATCCTGCTCTACATGGGGTTTACCGGCGCTATGCTGCTGCATCTTGCCTGCACGGCTTCCGCATCCCATGCCGATATTTTTAAGCGCTCCGCCAAAACCGGTTGCTTCATGTCCCTTGAAATGTGTCAGTGAAACAAACACATCCGCATCCATAACCGCACGTCCGATGTATGCTTCCTGACAATATTCTCCGTTCGGTACCGGAACCGCTACATCATCGGTTCCCCGCAGACCATCCCCTATCAGAATCTGGCATCCAGTCGTTATGGTATTGAAGCCGTTCAGATTTGCGCAGTCAAGATGTTCCAGCGCATGCTTACGGCTTCCCGGATAAAGGGTATTGCAATCTGTCAGAAAGGGCATCCCGCCTTTTTCCTTTATCACATCTGCAACTGCTTTGGCATAATTGGGACGAAGATAGGCCAGATTACCCAGTTCGCCAAAATGCATCTTGATCGCCACAAACTTGCCATCCATGTCAATATTGCCGATTCCGGCCACCTTGATCAGCTTCTGCAGTTTCTGTGTCAGACTGACTTCCAGTTGTGTTCTGAAATCCGTAAAATATACTTTTGATTTTTCCATTTTTGCATTCCCCTTCTTCATAAAGTGTTTTCTCAGACTTTATGCATCTTCCTTCAGCATACTACTTATAGTGAACTCCAGGTCAATACTGTTTTATGCATTTTATGCATTTAATGTCCAAAAGATAGCTTTATTTTAGCATGTTTTTTGTCATAAAAGTTCTTGTTTCACAGAAAAAATGTAATATACTTGGAACAGGTATTTATTTACAGCAAACGAAAAAGCGCATAGTCCAGAAAAGGGGAACAAGTATGAAAGAATTCAAACCTGTCAAAGAAGGCAAAGTACGTGAAATCTATGATAACGGTGACAGTCTTATCATGGTCGCAACTGACCGTATCTCTGCATTCGATGTCATCCTTAAGAACAAAGTTGTAAAAAAAGGTACTGTTCTGACCCAGATGTCCAGATTCTGGTTCGATTACACCAAAGACATTGTTCCGAATCACATGCTCAGTGTTGACGTAAAAGATATGCCTGAATATTTCCGTCAGCCCCGGTTTGATGGCAACAGTATGCTGTGCCGCAAACTGACCATGCTCCCGATTGAGTGCATCGTACGCGGATATATCACAGGCAGCGGCTGGAAGAGCTATCAGGAGAACGGTACCGTATGCGGCATCAAACTCCCTGCAGGTCTTAAGGAATGTGACAAACTGCCGGAACCCATTTACACCCCCAGTACAAAAGCAGAAATCGGTGACCATGATGAAAACATCAATTTCGAAAAGAGCATCTCTGTTCTGGAAAAACAGTTCCCCGGTCATGGTGAAGAATATGCCGTTCAGATTCGTGACAATACCATTGCGCTTTACAAAAAATGTGCTGATTATGCCCTGACACGCGGCATCATCATCGCTGATACCAAATTTGAATTTGGTCTGGATGAAACCGGCAAAGTTGTGATCGGTGATGAAATGCTTACCCCTGACAGCAGTCGTTTCTGGCCTCTTGCAGGTTATGAACACGGTCATGATCAGCCTTCCTTTGACAAGCAGTTCGTACGCAACTGGCTCACTGCAAACCCTGACAGTGATTATGATCTTCCACAGGAAATCATTGATAAAACCATTGCCAAATATCTTGAAGCATACAAACTCCTGACAGGCAGTGAACTGAAATAAAACCGATTTGTGACTGCGTTCAAATCCAGTCAGAACAGCGGAAAATATGATTTCTTTCTCATAAAAAAGACTCCTGGAAAATGAAAGGTACCTTCTTAGCGGTTAATCCGGTAAGAAGGTACCTTTCAAAATACTCCAATGGTCTTTTTTCATAAATTTCCTGCTATCGGAAAGCGATTCATTAAACCTGATCCAGTGCCTGCTTCAGGTCTGCAATAATATCATTCACATTTTCAATTCCGACAGAGAGTCTCACCAGATCCGCACTTACTCCACCTGCCAGAAGTTCTTCATCTGTCAACTGGCGATGGGTTGAAGATGCCGGATGCAAAATACAGGTATGTGCATCCGCCACATGCGTTGCAATAATCGCAAGATTCAAATGCTTCATAAACTCCTCTGCAGTTTTCCTTCCGCCCTTTACACCAAAGGAAATGACGCCGCAGGTTCCGTTCGGCATATATTTCCTGGCCAGTTCATAATATTGATTGCCAGGCAGTCCGGGATAATTGACCCATGCAATCCGCTCGTCTTTTTCCAGAAATGATGCTACCTGCATGGCATTTTCACAATGTCTCTGCATACGGACAGCAAGTGATTCCAGACCAAGATTCAGCATGAAAGCATTCATCGGAGCCTGTACTGCGCCGAAATCACGCATCAGTTGGGCTGTTGCTTTCATAATAAATGCGCCGCCCTTGCCAAAACGCTCTGCATAGGTAATGCCATGATAGGAATCATCCGGAGTCGTAAGCCCCGGAAACTTATCCTGATGCGCCATCCAGTCAAAATTTCCTGAATCTACAATACAGCCGCCAACCGTTGCATCATGTCCATCCATATATTTGGTCGTTGAGTGAGTCACAATATCAGCGCCCCATTCAAACGGCCGGCAATTGATGGGTGTTGCAAACGTATTATCCACAATAAGCGGTACACCGTGTGCGTGCGCCGCATTTGCAAAACGCTCAATATCAAATACGCTCAGCGCAGGATTTGCAATTGTCTCACCGAACACAGCCTTCGTATTGGGCTGAAATGCAGCAGCAAGTTCTTCATCGGTGCAGTCCGGTCCGACAAATGTAAAAGAAATTCCCATTTTGCGCATGGTAACATTGAATAAATTGAAGGTACCGCCATAAATTGCCGATAAAGCCACAACATGGTCACCTGCAGTTGCAATATTGAACACAGCAAAGAAATTGGCTGCCTGACCTGATGACGTCAGCATGGCAGCGGTTCCGCCTTCCAGTGCTGCGATCTTGGCTGCTACCATATCCGTCGTCGGATTCTGCAGTCTGGAATAAAAATAGCCCTCCGCCTCCAGATCGAACAGTTTCCCCATATCTTCACTGGTATCATATTTAAATGTTGTACTCTGAATAATTGGTATCATTCTCGGTTCACCGTTTTTGGGTGTATAACCGGCCTGAATGCATTTCGTTTCGCGTTCCATTCTGATTCCTCCTGCTGCATAATAATATGGCTCTGCGCCTGCATTTGATTATACACTTTTTTACTGTGAAGCAAAGCATTGTTTCACCATTTACATGGAAAAAGTTTTCCACACAGGGCCTTATTTCAGTCGGAAGGAATCAACATTTTCGCTGTCACTGCTCCCGCCGATCCATACGCGGAATTCTCCCGTCTCTGTACCTTCTGTCCCGTCTGCGCGAAGAAATTCCAGCATGGATGCATTTATTTCAAACGAAACGTTCTGCGCCTCTGAAGGCTTTAACGTTACCTTTTTGAACTGTTTCAGTTCTTTCACAGGACGTACCACAGATGCAATCACATCCTGAAGATAGAGCTGCACCACCTCTGTACCTTCTCTTTTTCCTGTATTTTTTACAACAGCACTTACCGTAAGCTTTTCCTTGTCTCCGATTTCCTTTTTGTCGCAGACAACCTGCTCATAGGAAAACGTCGTATAGCTCAGTCCAAAGCCAAACGGATACAACGGCTTATTCGGAATATCCTGATATTTGGAGAGGAAACGATTGTTATCTCCCTCCTTATACGGTCTTCCTGTTGTATATTCGTTATAATGTACCGGACACTGTCCGACACAATACGGAAAACTCATGGACAGTTTGCCTGAAGGATTGACCGCTCCGGTCAGAACATCCAGAACCGCATGTCCTCCCTCTGTTCCCGGGAACCACACTTCCAGAACCGCCTTTGCAGCAGAACTGATTTCTCTAAGGTCAAGCGGTCTGCCATTGAACAGTACCACAACAATATTACTGTTATGCTTTGCCACTTCCCGAAACAAATGCATCTGAGGCTCCGGAATATCGAGCATCCCCCGGCTCGTTGCCTCTCCGCTTTGCAGCCAGGATTCTCCCAGCGCCATTACAACAACATCTGCCTCTTTGGCTGCTGTACAGGCATCCGAAAGTATATTTCTTTCTTCTTCCTCTGTCCAGTCCTCTTTTTCGGCATCCTTTTGCGACCATGCATCAAATCCGACCAGTTTTACGCCCTTTCCCAGAAGGCGGCTTCCCTGCTGAAACGATACTTTATCTGCCGCAAGAACTTCCTGCGCAGCTTCCCTGATTGTAACACAGTCATCCGTATTTCCCATAATCGCCCAGCTGCTGATCATCTCGCGATTATCTGTATATGGCCCGATAAATGCAATTTTCTGAGATTGATCCAATGGCAGAACTCCGTCATTTTTAAGAAGGACGAAGGATTTTGCCGCAGCTTCTCTTGCCAGCATGCGATGCTCCGGACACAGAATTACCTTTTTTTCTGCTTCAGGATCGGCATCCTTATAAGGGTTTTCAAATAATCCAAGCTGATTCTTCAATGTAAGAATTCGAAGTACCGCCTCATCCACCAGTGCTTCATCCACTTCATTTCTTTCGATCATTTCACAAAGATTTGCGCTGTAGCAGCTCGTCATCATGTCAATATCAACACCGGCCTCCAGCCCTTTTCCGGCAGCATCTGCAGGATTCTTGCTGCAGCCATGCATGATTGTCTCCTGAATTGCTGCAAAGTCAGAGATCAGAACACCCTTGAATCCAAGATCTTTCCGCAGAATATCCCGCATCAGATGTTTATTTACACTGGCAGGAATTCCATCTATTGTGTTAAAGGAAGTCATTACCATACCCGCACCGGCATCAATTCCTGCCTGATAAGGCTTCAGATAAAAGTCACGCAGGGTATGCTCGGACAGTTCTACCGTATTGTAATCTCTTCCTCCAGTAGCGCCTCCGTATGCAGCAAAGTGTTTGATACAGGCACACACTTTACCGGGCGCTTTCATATCATCTCCCTGAAATCCTTTCACAATTGCTGCTGCCATCTGTCCGTTCAGACAGGGATCTTCTCCCGGTGACTCCATGACACGTCCCCATCTGGCATCCCGCACCAGATCCACCATTGGCGAAAACGTTACGTGAATCCCACTGACTGCTGCTTCTTTTGCAGCTACCGCAGCACATTTTTCCGCCAGTTCCGGATCAAAGCTTGCTCCCTGTGCGAGCGGCATCGGAAATACTGTTTTCATACCATGAATCACATCTAGCATAAACAACATTGGAATATGATGCGGCTGGCGTTCCATATATGCCTTCTGAATCTTGATCAGTGCTTCAGCTCCCGCTGTTCCGAGAATGGAACCCGCCTGGTCAATATCCTCTTTTGTAATTCCAAGACTGCTTGCCGGACCTGTCAGAACGGCATTCACATCCTCCTGATAAAACGCTCCCATAATCTGCAGCATCTGATCAACCTTTTCCTTGCGCGTCATACTCCTGAGCAATCCCTTTAATTCTTCTGTTTTCATCTGCTACCTTCTCTCCCTGTTTGTGTCTGAATTTCAAATTAAATTAGCCGATCGGGTCACTTTCCTGTGAATCAAATTCTCCATATTCACAGCCGACATTTCTGACACTGATGTCGTCTATCAGTTCTCTGCCGATTCTGGTCTTATGATACAGACGGATACGCCCTACGCCTGTACCGCCATTCCAAAGACGATTATGACGCTTCTGTCCATTCGGTTCTTCATAATTGATCAATAACATTTCCTTTTTAGGGCACCTGATCTGTACGTCCA
>JAGOGF010000154.1 GCA_017996845.1 Butyrivibrio sp. | reverse complement strand
CACAGTAAGTGTGTAAAATGTACCGGAAGTTCCTGTGGAATATGGTAAATGATTCCAAGTATATTACGGGATTGTAATAAAGCAGGCATGCAACCCTCTCCGTGCCAGTAACCGGGGCGCATACTTCCGCCATCGTGTATTTCACCTGGATGATTGATGAATACACTACAGTCAGGAGAAAGCGCTGCGTGCCAGAGATGCTGCTGATAGCCATAAACTCCGGGAGCAAAACAGGTTGTTCCGTGAAAGCGTTCATTCATTTTTTTGACCTGGAAATGTGCAAGTGCTTCGTTTTCAAGTCCGTCAGGATCAGAATCATTCCAACGGATAAAGGAAGGATCGGTTCTGGGCGATTCAACGGAAGTAAGTACATAATCAGGTGTTTTTTCCAGATGAATCCTTGCATTCCCGGAAGAATAGCAAATGGATTTCGAAGCATTTATCTCTTCTTTCAGATTTGGCTGAAAGCGATAGGAAGAGGTAGCAAGACCGGAAACCCAGCCTTCTCCATATACGGAGGGGCGAGCACAGTCAATGCAATTGATCAGTGATTGCGCAGAATGCAGAAACGGATAAATGGTATCCCGGTATACGCGCCCCTGGGGAGAAATCAGAACACCCTGAAAGGTGTGCAGAACCAAACCGGCAAGCAGCGTGTCCGTAACTTTACGAGCCCGATTCTGCAAATTTTCGGGAGCATAATCAACAACATTCAGAAGTGCTGCAAACGTTACATTGATATAGGTACCACTTTGAAATTCTTCAAATCCGTAAGTTTCAATGTCATGCAGCCACAGATCGATACAGGAAATGGCATGCTGTCGCAGTTCCTTGCCGGTCATATGCGCATTGGGGAATGGTTCATCGGGATAGCGTTCGCCTGCCATCATTGCGCATACATAAAACATCAGCTGGTGATTTTCACTCCAGAAACACATGGCATCGGTTCCGTCCTGATCCATCCAGTAACGATAGTTTATCAGCACATCCCGGGTACGGGCTGCAAGGTCGTCACTGATGGAATAATTTTTCAGGTAACGAAGATAAGCGCAAAGCAGAAAATCTGAACAGTCAAAGCGATCCTGTATCTGCTGCAGTGTCAGAAGCAGATACGCGGAATCTTTCGGAAGGACAATATCAAGAGCTCTGCGTGCCAGGATATTCTGCATGGCAAATCCGACACCGTCTTCAAAACGGTCCGTTATGGAAATGTCTGCAATCTCATGTAAGATCCGGAGAAAATTCTCCCGCTCAGAAAGCGCTGCAGTATAATGCGGATGCATGTTGCAGGGAAATTCAAAACATCTGGTCAGTGTAGTATGCAACAGACGAATTTCCAGGCATAGGGATGCGTTTGAACCTACAGAAAGGTTTGTCTGATCATGAAGCGGTGTAAAATGATCACGGGCAGCAGCATGCTCCAGGTCCATATCCGGATCAGACAGTTTCAAAAAGCAATTTTCCGCTGCAGGAGAGGGGAATTGCAGCAAAGTTTCGGAGAATACCTTGATGGAACTGAGCCAGCGACGGGCGGCAATTTCCGGTTCGAAACATTCCTGCTCGGGGACATTTTGTTCTAAAAATGAAAAATGTGCCGGATTTATAAATTGCATCGCAAACAGATTCCGGGTATCCCGTACACCCAGATTGCGAAGACGGATATAGAATCGATTGGATCCCTTTTTCAAATGAACAGAGAGTGTTTTTTGTGAAATTGGTTTATAAACCGGAGTGGAAATGCCGCCGCAATAGGATCCATTAATCCATAAGCCGGCTGCGCAGTAGCTCCAGATCTGCAAAGTGGTATCCAGTTCACAGGCAGCGGTTATCTCACATGCTGCCAGAAAACGGATGTCATACAGGGTCGAATAGAAGTTACTGACATCAACAAAGCAGTTACCATGGCTGTAATAATATTCCCATGGGGTGCCGCATTCACTTTTCTGCGAAAAGGAAAGCTCCGGAACCGGTTCTTCGGAAGAAATTTTCGGAAGGATGGAACGGAGGTAATGTTCATATTTTAATTTATCCGGTTCTTTTTGCGGCAGAGGATCGCAGAAAGCAGAACGTGCGGGTCCGGAAATCAGGTAATGAGAAATAAAACCATTTTGATAAAGCGGAAAATTTGTATTCATATCATCCTTTCACGGCTCCTGCAGTCATGCCGCTTATAAAATAATTGCTGGCCATAATATAGATGATCAATATCGGAATAATGGCAATGGTAGCGCCTGCAAACATAATATTCCAGGCAGCGGCCCCGTCTCCGGCATTTTTCAGCATGGTTACGCCGACTGTCAGAGGGCGTTTGGCATCATTTGTCATGGTAAAAACAAGAGGCAGAATATATTCATTCCAGCCGCCACGGAAAGAAAGCAGTGCAACGGTTGCAAGAATTGGCTTCAGAACAGGAAGGATGATTCTGTAAAAAATCTGAAAAAAGGAGCAGCCGTCTATTTTGGCAGCTTCATCCAGTTCTTTCGGAATGGAATTGATATAACCGCGGATGAGAAAAATATAGGTTGCCTGTCCGGTGCCTGCGGAAATCAGTATAACAGCAGTCAGAGAAGTATTCAGATGAACCTTGACCGCAAGTTCAAACAAAGGACGCAGGGTTACGGAGCCGACATTCAGGAACATGAACATAATGAACAATCCATATAAAAGTTCCTTCCCCGGGAAATTTTTACGTGCAAAGACATAGCCGGACATACTGGTTGCCACAAGCGTGATGAGCATAACGCCAATCGCAAGATACATACTGTTTAATGTATATACTGCAAAATTGGCCTGACTCCATGCCTGTATAAAATTATCCAGAATCCATTTTGCCGGTAAAATATTGGAACCACCGCGCAGCAGCTCGGCATTTTCCTTAAAGGCGCCGCATACAACATATACAAGCGGATAAACGGTAAGCAGTGCAATAAAAGACATCATAATAATCAGAAGAACTCTGATGATTCTGGAAGTTCTGGAATGAACGGAAGTATCTTTTTCTTTTTTCATTTTTATAACCATACCTTTCGGATAAATTCAGCTGATCAGACAACTTCATCAAGTTTTCTGGCAAAGAACAGATAAATGGCAGTTACGATGCCAATGATCAGGGCACCGGTTATGCTGAGCACGGTTGCATATCCGATCTGCGGCTGTGCAACGGCTTTACCGAAAATCAGCTGATAGATATACAGGAACATGACCTGGGTCCGGTTATCAGGGCCTCCCTGTGTCAATACCAGAATAGAATCATAATCTTTAAATGCACCTGTAATAGCCAGCATCAGAATGACTTTCATGATGGGAGAAAGCATCGGAATCGTAATATGGAAAAAAGTCTGGATACCGTTTGCACCGTCAATTTTGGCGGACTCATAAACATCTTCCGGGACACTGGTCAGACCGGAAATGAAATAGATCATATAGTTTCCGAAGCCGCCCCAGATTGCAACGATCAGAACAGCTGCCATGGCATATTTTTTATCGCCAAGCCAGTTGATGTTCTGACTAATGATATGCAGGGAACGTAGAATAGCATTCAGGACACCGTTATATGCGGCAAAAATAAAGCCAAACACCAGACTGTAGACAGCTGATGAGATGATCGTCGGCATGAAATAGATTCCTCTGAACAGGGAAGAACCTTTCAGATTCTGATTCAGCATGACTGCCATGATCAGTGCGAAAGGTATAATAAAGATAATTTTCAGTGCTGCATATTCAAAGGTATGCCCGACACTGAGCCAGAAAGTCTGATCAGAAAGCATTCGCTGAAAATTGTGCATACCAGTGTAACGCGCAGTAAGTCCGTTATATTCATAACATACATATTTGAAGAGCCATGCAAAGGGATAAATAGTTATGACAAACAGGAAAAAAAGAGAAGGCAGAAGCATGAAAAAAGCTGCAAAATCTCCTCTGTTACGTGCCCGTTTGATTTTTTCAAAGGTAGTCAGTGTGGAATTTGATTGTTTCATAATTTTAATCCTCAAAGTGAGAGCCTGATGGCAGTTTATTTAAATAAGCGGCTGCTGAAAAGCAGCCGCTTACCAATGAAACGAAATACTTATTTATCCTGATAAGTCATGGTACCTTTAGAAGGGTGCAGCGGATCATAATCAGAGATAACCAGTCGTTTTGCCGAACCGGATGCAATGGCATCTTCCAGGGCTTTGTTGTATCTGGTGTTCAGATCTTTGATCGCATCATCTGCACTTTCATTTCCAAGCACAACATTCCAGAATACAATGCCGTAATTATCACCTTCCAGCGTCATAGATGGAAGAGTAGGATATACATCTTCAGAATCGGTAATTGCAAAGTCAGCAAGACGTCCGGTCTTGGAAGTGTCAATTTTGCCGGCCATGTAATCGGATAATGGAGCGGTATAGCCGCCTTCGAGATAACCCTTGAGGAAATCTTCACTTGAGAAATATTCGATAACTTTCCATGCGGCATCTTTGTTCTTGCAGGAACTGAGCATTGCATAGCCATCATTGGGAGTCATGTTCAGCGCACCTTTTACGGTACCCGTCATGGTCGGGAGAGCAGCAACACCCCAGTCAAAGGAACAGGGGAACTGTTCTGTAAATACACCGACTTCCTGAGAAGCATTTCCCCAGAAGGCGAATGAACCCTGTGCAAAAAGTGCACGGCTTGCATCTACACCCTGTGTTTCGGAACCGGGAAGAACAGAACCATCTGTATACAGTTTGGCAGCAGTTTCGAGCAAATCTTTCCACTGACTGAAATCATATTTTCCTGTTTTGTAATCATATCCCCCGTGGTTATATCCACTGAGTTCTCCGACACCTTCCAGCCATCTGCTGAACGGACTGGAAGAAGTAAAACCTACGCCGTAGGAAGAACCGTTTCCTGCCTTTGTAACTGCTTTTGCGGCGGTAACGAGATCGGAAAGCGTTGTTGGAACGGCAGAATAGCCGGCTGCTTTGAGCAGATCCGGATTATATTCAATTCTGGTTCCGGAACGAACGCCGTTGGGTACCCAGTAAATATCTTTGCCGATGCTGTTAAGGCCTTCATACATGTGGTTATAGCAGTCGGTTACATTCTGAAAAGTAGAATCCGCAGCAATGTAATCCGTCAGAGGAGCAAACATACCAGAAGTTACATAAGTTGTAAGATCCATCTCATCTGATGCGGACATGGTAATAATATCGGGAGCTGTGTTTGCCTGATAGGCAAGCTGAATGGAATTTGCCCAGTCGTCTGTAGAAATGGTGTAATTGATCTGAACATCGGAATGGCTGGCGTTAAACGCATCCACCATTTTAGTCATATAATCTTCATCATGCCGGTTGTTCGACCATACATTTACAGTAACTGCGCCTGCGGGTGCGGCAGCGGTTTGACTGCTGTCTGTTGATGATGCAGCTGTTGCATTGTCAGATGATGCAGCTGGTGCAGTAGAAGAACCGGATTCGCCGGACGTGCTGCCGCATGCTGTAAGAGATGCAGCCATTGTTGCAGCCAGTACAATACCTA
>JAGOGF010000153.1 GCA_017996845.1 Butyrivibrio sp. | reverse complement strand
ATGCGTGCAGACTGTTTTCATACACAGGCAGAAAATTATGTCTCACAACAGAAGGAAAAATGCTGCAGCATATGGCAATTGTGGTACAAAATGATGATGCACTTCTGAAAAAACAATTGGCAGAAAAAAAAATTACAGAAATTCCGATTCATTTCGGTGTAACCATGACAATCGGAGAATATGTGATTGCAAAACCATTAAGCAGGTTCCTTCGCAGATATCCGAATGCCGATGTACATATGATGATTGGAAATACGGAAAAACTGATTGCAGGATTAAAAAGCGGAGAGTTGCATTTTGCACTGATGGAAGGCTATTTTGATAAAAAAGATTTTGACAGTCTGACATATGCAACGGTTCCGTTTATTCCGGTATGTTCGGCAAAACATTTTTTTGCGCAAAAGCCCCGGATGTTAACGGATCTTACCAAGGAAAGGCTGCTTCTGCGTGAACCGGGAAGCGGAACAAGAGATGTACTGGAAAAACAACTTGCCGTGATGGGAATGGAAGTGGAGAACTTTGCATCGATCATTGAAATTGGAGGAATGCATGCAATTTTACAGATGCTGGAAGAAGATGCAGGGATTTCTTTTTTGTACAAAGCCGCGGCTGAGGCACTGATTCAGAAAGGAATATTACAGGAGATTTCTTTACAGGATTTTGAAGTGAAACACGATTTTGCGTTTATATGGGAAAAAGGAAGTTTTTATAGAGAAATGTATGGAAAAGTATTCAAAGAACTTATGAAAGAATAAAAGACAGAGCAGTAAAAAAAGACAAATACACAATATTTCGTGAATTTCCCTTGAAAAAGATACAGGTTCTAGTATATGATATTATAGAAATGGGAGGTAAAACATGGAAGAAACTGGTTTGTTTATTGTGTTTCGGCTCAGCTGCATGGGAATCATTTTTTTGATGCTCTTCAGCATGCAGAGAAATCGAAATAACAGAAAAAAGTCATTCCTGTTTTATCGAATGCTGCTAATATCTTTACCACTGACAGCTTGGAATCTTTTATGGTATTTGTTTTCCGGTGCGCTGATCCCCGGAGGTATGGAAGTTGCAAATGTAATTCTTGCGATATACTACGTGAATCTGATAACAGAACTTTTTTTCATTATGATTTATTGCAGATGTTATGTCAGGCTTCTGTCATCCAGAAAAGGAATATTGCCGGCAATTCTATATTGTATTCCGTCTTTTCTGATTTTTTTGACAGCAATTTTTGACAGAGAACAGACGTTTACGATGGTTGAACTTCTGTTTGGAGCAGCATTTATTTATAACAGTATTCTGAATCAGTTAATTTCACTTGATCCGTTGACAAGACTCAATAACAGAAATGAATTCAGAAGTTATCTCAGAGCAAAGATGAATATGCCGGGCAGAAATCGGCTTTCTCTTCTGATGATGGATATGAATGGTTTTAAATATATCAATGATACCTATGGACATCTGGAAGGCGATGCGGCGCTCAAACGGGTGGCGATGTGTTTGAAAAAGGCCTGTGCAGATATCCCCGGAAGACCTTTTATTGCAAGGTACGGCGGTGATGAATTTATTGTGGTTACGGAAACGGATAATGATTTTGAGGTAGAACGGATCTGTGATGGGATTCACATGATGCTGGCACTTGAGAATCACAAAGCAAAAGCACCTTATCAGCTTACCGTGAGCATTGGTACAGCAAGGTGCAATGGTGGCACGCATTCGATATATGATCTGATCGAAAAAGCAGATCGGGAATTGTATCGGAAAAAACAAAAGAGAAAACGGATCACAGCATAAAAAATGCATAGCACTTATAAACAGAAAGGATCCGATGCGATTGCACCGGATCCTTTCTGCTATATACCTTCCTTATCTGGTTTGGATAAAGGAACGGATATTGCTGACATTTCCAACAAGATGAACAGTATCTCTGTCAGAAACGATCAGCGTGGGAGCATTGCTGATACCAAGCGTTCTGGCAAGCTTTTCTCCTTCAGGGTCCTCTGCATACAGGGTACGGAAGGGGATGCCTGCTTTCATCAGTTCGCTGCTTGCGACCCGGCAATTGGGACAGGATTTGGTAGACAGCAGAACAATTTCATTTGAAGAAACGTTTTGCACAGGGACATCGGCAGGAGAAGAAGACATACCTGCGTATACTGCGCAGCCGGCCTTGTGTAACATCGGCCTGTTCTGATAAGTTTTGCGGCTCTTGTATTCTGATACTTTTCCATCGTTCCAGTTACGAATCGGACGGTAGTAGCCGGTAATGCGGGAATATACTTCCGCATCCTTTCCGCAGATCGGACAAATGAAATGTTCACCCGGAATATAACCATGCTCGGCACATACTGAATAGGTCGGCGACAGTGTGTAATAAGGAAGCTGAAAGTTCTCGGCAATTTTTTTAACAAGTGCTGCAGCTGATTTCCAATCCGGAAGACGTTCGCCCAGAAAAGCATGGAAAACAGTGCCGGAGGTATAAAGAGTCTGCAATTCATCTTCTTTTTCAAGTGCATCAAAAATATCATCCGTATATCCGACCGGAAGATGTGAGCTGTTTGTATAGTAGGGTGCCTGATCATTTTTGGCAGCAGTTATTATATCGGGAAATTCGGCAACATCATGCTTGGCAAAACGATAGGTAGTCGATTCCGCAGGAGTTGCTTCCAGATTGAAAAGTGCACCATACTGCTCCTGATAATCTGACAGACGTGTCCGCATATGACGTAATAGAGCTGCGGCAAATAAGCGTCCGTTTTCCTGCGTAAGATCACCATCCATCCATCTGGCATTCAAAACAGCTTCGTTCATTCCAATCAGACCAATTGTAGAAAAGTGATTATCAAATGTACCGAGATATCTTTTGGTGTAGGGGTAGAGCCCTTCGGCCAGAAGACGGCTGATCACTTTGCGTTTGATATCAAGAGAGCGTGCTGCAATATCCATGTAATGATCCACGATCGTGTAAAAATCAGTCTCATCCTGAGACAAATAAGCCATATGAGGCAGGTTCAGGGTGACAACACCGATCGAACCGGTACTTTCACCGGACCCAAAATATCCACCTGCTTTTTTGCGCAGTTCACGAAGGTCAAGGCGCAGGCGGCAGCACATGGAACGTACATCAGAGGGCTTCATATCGGAATTGATATAGTTTGAAAAATAAGGCGTACCATATTTTGCTGTCATCTCGAACAACAGACGGTTATTTGTTGTTTCACTCCAGTCAAAATTCTTTGTGATCGAGTAGGTAGGAATCGGATATTGAAAACCACGTCCGTTCGCGTCCCCTTCTACCATTGTTTCGATAAAAGCACGGTTGACCAGGTCCATCTCAGCTTTACAGTCACCATAGGTAAAATTCATTTCCGTTCCCCCGACAAGTGCAGGAAGATGCTGCATGTCTTCCGGAACAGTCCAGTCAAGTGTAATGTTTGTAAAAGGCGCCTGTGTCCCCCATCTGGAAGGTGTATTTACCCCATAGATAAAAGATTGTACACACTGTTTGACTTCAGCATAGGATAAATTATCAGCTTTTACGAAAGGCGCAAGATAGGTATCAAAAGAAGAAAAAGCCTGTGCACCGGCCCATTCATTCTGCATGATGCCAAGAAAGTTGACCATTTGGTTGCAAAGCGTGCTCAGATGCTTTGCGGGACCGGAAGTTATCCTGTCAGGAACGCCGCCAAGTCCTTCCTGAATGAGCTGCTTCAGACTCCAGCCTGCACAATAGCCGGTCAGCATCGAAAGATCATGGATATGCATAAAACAGCCTCGGTGTGCCTGGGCGATTTCTTCATCATATACTTCACTGAGCCAGTAATTCGCAGTAATGGCACCGGAATTTGACAGAATCAGACCGCCGACGCTGAGGGTGACAGTAGAATTTTCTTTTACACGCCAGTCCTTTTCGGCACCGATATAACCATCTACCAGTTTTTTATAATCCAATAGTGTTGTTTTGGTGTCACGCATTTTTTTGTGCTGACTGCGATACAGAATATAAGCTTTGGCAGTTTTGGCATAACCGCATTTGATCAATGCAGATTCTACGGTATCCTGAATTCCTTCAACAGTCGGGACTTTAATATCAGAAGCATTGAGGGAAGATTCAACCATCATTTCGACCGCACGTGACATAGTCGAAATGTCATGCACTTCAATTTCTCCGGTTGCAAAAAATGCTTTTGCCAGTGCATTTTCAATTTTGCCGGCATCAAAGGGAACGTTTGTGCCATTACGTTTGATCACATTTTTCATTTATTACCCCCATTAAGTTGTGTAAATATACGCGATGATCTGTCCACGTGCCAAGCTGGCCGGAACGTCAATCAGACGTTGATTGGTACTGCCGCGGAAAACCACCTGATCACTTTTCAAAGCCTCCATAAAAAGGCCGTCAACCAAAACATCAATATAGGAGAGAACCTGTATAGCAGTATCACCGGCATCTCCGGAAGAAATCTGTTCCCAGGTCCAACCGGTATAAAGCCATATATTTATGCCATAGTCATGTAATTTTGATACAATTTCCAGACACGCTTGCGGCTGCATCAGCGGATCGCCTCCCGAGAGCGTGACACCGTCCAGATATCTGACCGAAAGAATGTCATTGATAACCATGTCGGTGTCGGTTAATTCACCGGCTTCCAAATCATGGGTTTCAGGGTTTTGGCATCCGGGACAGTTGTGCGTACGTCCCTGTAAAAATAGTACATATCTGATTCCGGGACCGTTCACACAGGAATGTTTTTTGCGTCCGGCGATTCGCAGAGGCTGCATAGGTGTCCTCCTGAAAATATTCTCTTTGTTTATATCACTTTTTTTATTATAAATACTACATTTTGTAGAGTCAATTTGTATTATTACCAATATATTGTATTTGAAATCAGTAATAATTTTAGTATCCGTACAAAAAGTTACATAATAACGACAAAAAGCCCGGCAGGGTGTTCCTTCTTACACCTTACCGGGCGATAATCTGCTATAGTTATATTTATATATTTTTCACGTGATGTGTATCAGCAAAAAGAAGATGCCTGACAGGGAAAAGAGCATGCAGCAAAATTTCTCCGAAAATGACGCAGGTGATGATTTCGCCTGCACCAACAGTCAGCGCAAGATAGGGAAGAATATTACCAACACCATAGGCATATTTCAAAACAAAAGGGATAATTACAGCATTTGAAATGACAGGTGGAAGTGAACAGAGGATTTTGTGCTTACGCAGATACCAGGTTCCTATTGTTCCAATCAGGGTCGCAAGTGTACCGAATACCACATCAGGAAGCGCACTTCCAACCAGTACGTTACTGAGAAAACAACCAAGTGTAACACCGGGAATCGCAGCAGGGGTAAAAAACGGTAAAATGGTAAGTGCCTCGGAAAAACGGCATTGTATGGCACCGCTTGCCAGATTGAAGCCCTGCGCAAACAGGGTAAGGACGACATAGAGAGCAGCAATTACAGCTGCCTGAACAATAAACAGCGTTTTCTTTCTTTGCATGAATTTTTCTCCTTTAGTTTTCGTGCTGAGTGGGAAGGAAGACACAGGTAAACTG
>JAGOGF010000001.1 GCA_017996845.1 Butyrivibrio sp. | reverse complement strand
AGTGAAAGCATAGAAAACTGCTTGGCTGAATCGATATGAACCGGGATGAATAAATATGGCGAATAGCTGTTACGAATCCCGACACTGAAATCCACTGCTTCTGGAAGTAAGGACAATAAAGCTTCCAGGAGTGATGCAAACCAAACCTCCGAAAAAGTTACGGCTGAAGCGGAAGAGAAGATTGATTTCTCAAGTGTGAAGATAGAGCCCTTATTCGAAGAGACAGTTGATTTTGAGACATTTTCAAAATCAGATTTCAGAGCAGTTAAGGTTAAGGAATGCACAGCAGTACCAAAGAGCAAGAAGCTTTTGCAGTTCACACTTGATGATGGTACAGGGACAGATAGAACAATCCTTTCCGGAATCCATTCATTCTATGAGCCGGAGGAGCTTGTTGGCAAGACATTGATTGCTATTACAAACCTTCCGCCAAGAGCGATGATGGGAATTGAATCCTGCGGTATGCTGCTTTCAGCAGTAAACAACCTTAAGGATTCAGAGGATGAAGAACTTCACCTTCTGATGGTGGATAACCATATCCCGGCTGGGGCAAAGCTGTATTAATTTATAGAGAACATTTTTGACGGACCTCTGATTGGAGGTCCGTTTTCTTTTACAAATGGAGGAAAGCTATGATACATGTGTTTGAAAGGTGGCAAATAAGAATGGACAATGTATCGGCAGTTAGATTTGAATTTGGAAGGAGCAGGGAACAATAACATTAAGCAGGTCACCAAGAAAATCTATTATCTGGAGCTGCATGGCGTCAGGGACTACAGCGAAATCGAAGCAAAGCTCAAAGAAAATACTGCACGTTTTGGAGAACTGTCATCGACCATCAAAGAAAAAGAGAAGCGTCTGGCAGAGATCTCCGTGTTAAAGACTCACATCATAAACTATTTAAAGACCAAAGAGGTGTATGTGTCTTACCGGAAGTACAGCTATAATAAAAAGTTCTTTGAAGCACATCGGGAAGAAATCCTATTGCACAAAGCGGCGAAGCAGGCATTCACAGAACTGCAAACAGACAAGCTGCCAAGAGTGAAAGAATTGAGTGCCGAGTATGCGCAGGTACTTGCAGAAAAGAAAGCTGCCTATGCTGAGTACCGGCTGGTGAAAAAATGCAGGAATAGGTATTCAGCGCTCACATTTGAGTGCGTGGACAGACAGGAAGAGTCTGATTAAAGAAAATTGGGGATACGTCACCAACTGGATAAGCCAACTTATGATATTGGTCAAAAAAACGACCAAAACAAGATGGAAACTGATGAAAAATCCAATAACAATTGATACAGTTCGCAATAAAGATTATAATATTTTCATCGTGGTTTGTTAAGTATTGCGTTACCTTAGAGGTGTAAAAAGAGAGTATAATACGTCAAATGGCTGAAAAATGGGAATATCAAAACGACGAATTCAAATTTTGTGTAATCAGAATCGTGTCTTTGGAACAAAGAAAATAGGGTATTACTGGGTAATACTGGATAATATTGAAAAGCCCAAAGATGCAAGAGTCTTCTTGTGGATGCAGTTTCGTCATCAAGATTTATCAGTGCCGGGAAAAGTGAGAATCTGATCAATAAGATTTCATCTCTTGGAAGTATTTATCAGAAAGAACAGATTAAGCCTAGGATCTATACGGCGGATCGGATTAAGACTGATAATCCGCAGCTGTACTATGTCATTGACAAGCTGATTGAGACAGTCCAGACAAAGAGGCAGGTTCGTTTTCAGTATACAGAATATGATGCAGATAAGAAGAAGGTCCTTCGCAATGACGGCGAGATCTATGTGAACAGTCCTTATGGATGCTTATGGAATGATGATTTTTATTATCTGGTCGGCTATTCGGAAAAACATCAGAAGGTGATTGCATTCCGCGTGGACAGGATCATTGATTTGGAGATTCTGAAGGAGCCCCCGCTGCCAAAACCGGAGAACTTTGTCATGGCAGATTATGTACGGAAAATCATTGAGATGTTTGATGGTGAGGAGCAGGAGGTAGAGCTTGTCTGTAACAACGAACTGATGAAGTCTGTGATCGATAAATTTGGTGACAATATTCATACGGAAAGAATTAGTGATGATCAGTTTAAGGTGGTTGTGGCAGTAGCTGCCAGTATGACATTTTGTGCATGGTGTTTCCACTTTGCAGGGCAGATGAAGATTGCCGGGCCGAGGAAAGTAAAGAAGCAGTATCTGGAGATGGCGAAGAAAATACTGGAATGGCGATGAAATATAGACATGGATGAAGGAATTTAAATTCTAAGGCAACTCTGTGTTACTACACTTTGAAATGAGGTCGATTTTTATGGCGTATAAGTTCAGGAAATTCATACTTCTGCTTAAATCACATTACTGGGAAATTTATATCACATATCTTCTTGCGTGGTTCTCTCAAGCAATATCTCCAAACTTTGTCGGGGCGGTTATAAAACTTTTTAAAATCGGGAGTCTTGGGACAATATTTCTTTATATATTTACAGTACTGGGTATTCTTATCCTGATTTTTGATGAAATAACAAAACGGATAGTTTTTGCCCAAAGAATAGAACCTGAATTTGATTCCATAATGAAGCGCCACACGGATGATAAGATCACTGATAAAGGCGTAGGAAATACAGGCGGTGGCTTCTCATGGGGAATGGACAGGACAGTCGTATATTGCAAAGATTTGATTAATGGCTGGAAACCAGAAGATATTCAGATAGCTGCTTATGACGACAATATGTATCGAATGAAGTCTGCTGAAGAGGCAGAAAAAGGAACAGGGATTAGTTTAGACTGGGAAAACCTGTATAAAAAGTTTGAACAGAGTGACAAGTACAAGAGAATAATAGACCGAGGCAACAATCTTCCCAGATTTATGCTTACACGCTGTGAAATGAATTACAACAAAGAACGGCCGCAGCTATTTTTGAGCCTTAAAAGAACCGATTGGTGCCAGTGTACTTGTACTTGGGATTATTTTCGCAAAGATTATAATTCTGAAGCTGCAAGATTGCTTCTTCAGAAACAGCTTGATAATAAATTTAAAAGCAGTTATTTGCCTAACAGCCTGTGCTTACATTTGCTGATCGAAACGGATGATGGGAAAGTAGTAATCAGTACCATCAGCCAATACAAAGAAAATGATTATCCGAATACATTTGCTGCAACGCTGGGTGAACAGATTGAGTTTAAGGATTTCAATGATGGACAGTCATTTCATGAACCATTTTTAAAGGTATGGACCAGAAGAGCATTCATGGAAGAATTCGGTTTAAGTGAGGATCAGTATAAAGATCTGGTGGATCAAGATTCGATCAGAGTTCTCAGCGTTGATATGGAAGGTGATATTTATAATTTCACTATCATGTGTGTGGTAAAACTTACGTGTTCAATAGACATTTTTCATAATGAGATAGCATGTACGATTGAATCAAAGGAGATTGCAACAATAAAAGCCCTTGATGTGAATTCAATTCCACGAATTCTTGTTGGTAATGGGGACGAGAAAGAACGAAAATCATACCATCCTTCAACATATTTAAGAATATTAATGTTCTATCTCCATAAGAATGGAATCAAGCGTACACAGCGGGCACTAATAGATGCGGAAAAGAATTATAAAAAATCACGATGAAGATCCAAATTAATCCGAATACTGCCAAAGTGACGGCAGACAGGGAATTTCGCAGAAGTAATGTTCATAATGGATGGCAGGGACTTGGATGAGTTTATGGGAAAGATGATTTTTATGGATAAAGATATATGTAAGAATGTAGATAAATATGATGTTGCTCTTGCTGTATCCAGCGGTGCATTAACTGCAGCGTTGGATATTATTTGGGTCAATGATATTTCTTTTGTCGATGCTCACACATGGGGAAATGGGCAGGTAGATAACTTTGTAATGAAGGTCGCAAAGTCGAAAGGCTATAACGGAAGCGACATTGCAGGAGCGATTATGAAGCTTGAAGATGATTTCCCTATGGACGGAGATCTTCTTATGAATAAATTTGGCGGTGGGTTGCAGCATCATCTAAGGGATTTTTCGCATCATCCAACTCCAGTTGGATTGATGTTTTCATTGCTGATGCAGTTTACAGGAAAAGGATATGGGACTGACGGAACTGGAAAGTTCGTGAAGTATGATATTCCCGAATGGCAACCCAAAGGATTTGAAGATTCGATTTATTTGGGAACAGTATCATGGCTGTTCCATATTGTCAGTGATATAGCAGGAACAAGCAGATCAAGAAGGATGGGCAAAGAGGGTACCGGCCTTCCTGGGCCGTTGATGTCTTTCTTAAAGGAAATATCCGCAATTCCGGGAATTAGAAGTATTGCAGGTAAGAATAATGCAGCCAATACACCCAATAAGGAATCAAATTATAAGTTTTCCGTTATTTGTTCAAAATTGTTTAATGGGACATTATTGAGAGAACATGATGAAAATGGTAAAAACGTTCTTCATAAGAAGTTGCGGTTTGATTTAAGGACAGAACTGGGTATTGTTCATGAATCAATAAAGAATAAGCAGTATATTCCAGTTGTTCTGAATGATCTGATTATTTCTTCATTCTATTCTGTATGCAGGTTTGCACAGCAGATTCAGGATAATGATGTGAAGAGTTTGGAAGAATTGAATACTATTGATATCAGAGAATGTCTTCCCTGGAAAAATGAAGCTATCAGGCAAATGAGAATGATTGGAGCTGCTGCGTTCTCGATAATAGATTTATCCGCTGCTGGTATCAAGGCGGCGTTAAAAAATAAGGATAATCCTTCAGGATTCGCTTTGGATTTCATACAGGGTATCAATTATTGGGGCCTTGGTAATCTTGCGCTGGCTTCCAACTCTGAATTTTTAGTGAAAATACAGAAGATGCAGGTAGGATTCCTTGCAGCTGCAGAGAAACAAAAACAGGCTATTATAGAAAAAATACCGAATGGAAAGGCAGCCTGGGATTTAAACAAATATACAGCTGAAACAGCGGTATCAATTGCAAAGATTGGAACTCCGATTGGATTTATTGCAGCAGCAGTTGGTGTATATGATGAGATTAAAAAGTCTTTGATTGATCTAAAAGAAGCAACGGAGGAAAGAATCCGTACAGAAGAAATCTGTACAGCAAGAATTGAGACTATTCAAAGCAACAGGGCTGTTATGGAGGAAATGGTATCAGATTATCTGTACTCCAAAATAACAGCATTCACAGATGCGTTTTCAGCCATGGATAAAGCAATAACGGAAAGCGATATAGAAGCATATATAACTGGGAGTAACATGATTCAGGAAGAATTGTCTGGTAAGATATTTGTACTTAATAATGGTATCGATGAGTTTCTTACTCATTTTTCAAAGATAAAGAATGTTGATTTCACTGAGTCAGAAGGAATCATGGAACTTAATAACCTTCACATAGACCAGAAAGAATTTGATGAACTTTCTGAAATGACAAAGTTCTCTTTCTCATTAGTCCAGGGTGGAGTAACCGGAGCTGCAGGCGGTGCATTGGCTGCTTTCGGAGCATATAGTGCGGCTACAACATTTGCAACTGCTTCTACAGGTACAGTGATAGCATCCTTAAGCGGTGCCGCTGCAAGTAATGCGACACTGGCTTTCTTTGGCGGTGGATCTCTTGCGGCTGGCGGTCTTGGAATGGCAGGAGGAACAGCAATCCTTGGAGGTATAGTAGCTGGCCCGGCATTACTTGTTATGGGTATTATTACCAGTGCCAAGGCAGGAAAAACCTTGCAGGAAGCATATACAAATGATGCAAAAGCTAATGAAATCTGCGAAGAATTGAAGACAGCGGCAGAGCAGTGTATTGCGATTCGCCGCAGAGGTTATATGTTCTATACATTACTCGCTAAATTGGACGCATATCTATATCCACTCAACCAGGAGATGAAGCGTATCATTGAAAATGAAGGAACAGACTATTCTCAGTTTTCACCAGAGAGCAAGAAGACAATTGCGGCTGTGGTTTCTACAGTTGGTTCAATTAAGTCTGTTCTTGATACTACTATTCTGACAGAATCAGGAGATCTTACGGAAGAATCAGAGAAAATTGCTGTCGAAATGGTAGGGGTTAAATAGTTTGGAAAAAGAAAAAATTGTTTTGAAAACCTGAAAAAAGGAACCCACAGATAGCTAAGCTTCATAATCAAGGTGAAAAGGAGAGTTTTTACAACTGCTGCCATGAGGCTATGAAGTTTGCTCAGGAGAATGATGTTCATACGATTGCATTCCCTCTCATATCTGCAGGTATCTTCGGTGTTACGGTAGATGTTACCTTGAGAAAGGCGCTGCAGTCTGTATCTGAAGATCAGGCAGAGCATCCGGAAGTTGATATCGACGTTACTTTTGCTGTGCTTGATGACAGAATCATGGCGCAGGGACAGGCAGCTATGAAAGAACCGGGACTATAAGGAGCGGATTTTTTATGAAATATGCGGCGGGGATCTCGAAATCTGAATATCAGAAGGAAATAGCATCGATTTTCTACAGCAATACCAGCAGGGGTTATGCCGATTGGAGGCAGTGCGGCAGTCTTGAGATGGATATTTGCGGCTTCCTGGATGATGCATGTAAGACATTATCAGAAGAGGGAAGATACGATGACCTTTTTGACATAACCAATAAGGCTTACGCAAAGTGGTCTGATACTGACAAGGATGATTCCAACGGAGAAACCCAGGGGTTTTGTTCTGCTGTTCAGGATAACTGGAATATAATTTATGAGAAGGGTGAGTCAGACATATCACACGATAAGATGATGAAATGGTTTATGTCTGAACTGGAGAATCATGCGGTTATTGATTATATGGAGGATGATCTTTACGACTTCCTGCTGAAGCATTTCTATGCACCGGAGGAACTGCAGGCAAAACTGGACTTACTGGAAAGAGCGATGAAGGCAGCTGATACCAGTGCGTACAGCATTCCGGTTTTGGAGAACTACTACGTGCGTGTCCTTGCAGATAGGAAGGCTCCAATAGAGGAAATCAGAGCTTTTGTGAAAAAGTCAGGCGGCTACAGTATAGGTGAAACGCTTGCGCAGATCGAAGTGGAATATGGCAATTACGATGCTGCCATAGACCTGTATCAGAAGCGTATTGCTGAACGCCCGGATGGGTACTGGTCTAATGAGGCGAGGAAGGTTCTCATTGAGATATATAAGAAGATCGGTGACAGGAATAAAGAGTTTGAGGAAGTTACCAATTACCTTTGGAACAATGTAAACAGTGAGGAAGCTTTTTTGCAATATGGGTCCTACTTTACGAAGGATGAGTGGCCAACCCGATGGGAAAAGATTCTTGCTGATTCAAGATCTGGATATGCATATGTCTGGTGCGCAGCGGAAGGAAGATATGATCTGGTCATGGACATGGCGGAGACTGAATATGGCAGCCATATTGTAGTAGAGTATGAGAAAAAGCTTGCAGCTTTATATCCAGAAAGGTGTCTTGTGGTTCTGATTAAGGAAGCAAAGAGTTCTGTGACAAGAGCAAATAAGCGCTCGGATTACAGGTATCTTGCAAGAGATTTAAAGTGCATCAGCAAATATCCCGGAGGAAAAGAAGCTGCAGTGAAGCTTGCAGGAGAGTTTGCTGCCGAATATCCGCGACGGAAGGCAATGCTGGATGAACTGAGGAGCTTTTTGTAACAGATGGTTTTCTGCAGTCTGGAACTTTCAGTAAAAAAATACTGGAAGTTCTTTTTTATGTTTATATACTGATTATTTGATGATATGCTATAAGAGATTTAAGTTAATAATAACCGAAATATCTTATAGAGGCGAAAAGAATGGATGCAATAATTAAAAGAGAATCTTACCTGAATCAGATAATTCAGCGAAAACATAATGGATTAATTAAAATAATAACAGGAATCAGACGTTGTGGTAAATCATATCTTTTACGTACCTTATATAAGGAATATCTTTTGGAATCAGGCATAAAAAAAGATCATATTATTGAGATGGCCTTCGATTTATATGAGAATATTGCGTATAGAAATCCAAAGATTTTTTATCCATGGATAATAGAACAATTACAGGATGAAGACAAATATTATATCCTGTTAGACGAGGTACAACTCCTGGAAGAGTTTATCAGTGTATTAAATGGGCTTGCTGATAAAAAGAAATGCGATGTATATGTGACTGGCAGTAATGCGAAATTTTTATCCAGAGATATTGTAACTGAATTTGGAGGAAGAGGAGATGAAATTCATATGTATCCTCTAAGCTTTTCCGAGTTTATGTCAGTATATGAGGGAAATAAGTATGACGGATGGAATGAATACATTACCTATGGCGGGATTCCAATGGTCGTGCTGGCAGATACCGGGGAACAGAAGATTGGGCTATTGGAAAATTTGTTCAAGAAAACCTATATTAGCGATATTGTTCAAAGAAATGGTATTAGAAATGTTGGAGAGATGGATGCTCTTTTAAATATTTTATCTTCTGCGATTGGCTCATTAACAAATCCAAATAAACTGCAGAAGACATTTAAAAGCGTGAATAATTCAAAGATTACAGCAACAACAATTAAAAAATATCTGGAATATTTGGAAGACTCCTTTCTCATAGAAGAGGCAAAACGATATGATATAAAAGGGAAATTCTATATTGAAACTCCAATGAAGTACTATTTTATGGATCTGGGACTGAGAAATGCCAGATTAAAATTCAGACAAATGGAAATCACTTATTCGATGGAGAATGCGATTTACAATGAACTTAGAATGAGAGGATATCGTATTGATGCAGGAAATCTTTTGATTATAGAAACGGGCAAGAGTGGAAAGGCTGTAAAGAAACAACTGGAAGTAGATTTTATCTGTACAAGGGGATCAAGAAAGTTTTATATTCAGTCTGCTTATCTTTTAGAGACAGAAGAAAAAGCGAAGCAGGAAATCAGACCATTTTTGAAGATTCATGATTCCTTCAAAAAGATTGTAATTACATCCAATACACCAAAGCCATTTTATAATGAAGATGGAATTCTGATCATGAATGTATATGACTTTTTGTTAAATCCGGAATCATTGGAATTTTAGAATAGAAAATATTACTAAAAGATATTTTGCTAAAATATGACTAAAATATCTTCCTGATAGGCAACATGATTCCTTTGTATATTCGACATGAAGAATTGGAAACGGAAATAGAAATTTGTATTAAAAAATCCGAATTGCACGGTAAACAAAAATAAGCAAATTAAAGCGAGCGAATCAGACACAAATAAAAAGGGCATATGAAGATTGCCGAACCGAGAAAATAAGGAAGCAGCAGCCAGGGAATTAATTAAGCCTTTGGATCCTTACAGAGATACGTTACAGTGTCCTTGAAGGGAACCGTCTTATCAAGGAAATTTACAAATTCATTTCAGATACGTTCATTATAAAAGGGACAGAAAATAGAAATGCAAAGAAAAGTGTTATACTGTTTTAAAGAAATCTTGCACCGAGGTTACTTTATAAGTGAGTGAAAGAAAAGGTTACAATTTTTCGCATAAGGGGACAGTACATGACAGGCAAGGAATTAACTGAAATTCGAAATGGTTTTGAGACAGCATATGTTGACCAGGCATATTCATCTAATTTGGCGTATAAACCGCAATTTGTTTCGAATAATCATAAAGAAGGCAAGAAGGTACTTTCTTCTATTGAGGATGAACTGCTGGCATGCGATCAATTCCAGATTAGCGTTGCGTTTATTACGATGGGCGGAATTACACCACTTCTCCAAACACTCAAGGAGCTGGAAGAGAAAAATATTCCGGGAGAGATTCTTACAACGAATTATTTATTTTTCAGTGAACCGGAAGCATTAGCCAAACTAAACGGGCTGAGAAATATTACGATTAAAATGTATGACGTTGAAGCTGCAAAGGAAGATTTTCATACAAAAGGATATATTTTCAAAAAGGAAGAAATTTATCGAATTATTATTGGTAGTTCCAATATAACGAATAATGCACTGACAAGTAATCGGGAGTGGAACACCAAACTGGTTTCTACGCAGCAAGGTGAAATGGCAAAGGAGATTGTTGCGGAATTTGAGGAACTTTGGAAATCTGAATCAGCGCTTGGGTTTGATGCATTTTATGAGGATTACAAAGAGCGCTATAGAATCATTAAGCGTCAGCATGATGTTGCAAGGCAAGAGGAAATAACATCTATTGAAAAATACCGTTTAAAACCCAACAGTATGCAAGTTGGGTTTATTTCAAATCTGCGAAAAATGATAGAAGCAGGTGAGAAAAGGGCACTTCTAATTTCCGCAACAGGAACGGGGAAGACTTATGCAGCAGCTTTTGCAATGCGAGAGCTGGGATATCAGAAAGTGCTATTTTTGGTTCATCGAAATCAGATAGCGCAGCAGGCAATAAAGTCATTTCACAAAGTTTTTGGATCTGTTTCGATGGGAATTATTTCGGGGGCTTTGGGACAAACAGATTATTATAAAGATTACATTTTTGCAACGATTCAGACTTTTTGCAAAGATGATACTTTGCAGCATTTTGCAAAAGATCACTTTGAAGCAATTATCTATGATGAAGCGCATCACACAACAGCAGATTCCTATAAAAAAGTAATGGATTATTTCACACCACGGTTTTCACTTGGAATGACGGCTACGCCTGATAAACGAAATGATCAGATGGAAGGCAATAATATATATGAAATCTTCAACCATCAGATTGCATATGAGATCAGACTGCAGGATGCAATGAAAGAAAAATTACTTTGTCCATTTCATTATTTTGGAATTACGGATTTAAGTTTTGTATCGGATGCCGGAAAGACACAGGCTGAGAAGATGAAGAATTTCAAAGATCTTACTTCGCAGGAACGGGTTGAACATGTGATCAGAAATGCAGAATATTATGGATATAGTGGGGATAGATTAAAAGGATTGGTTTTTTGCAGCCGTGTAGATGAGGCGAAAGAGTTATCTGATAAATTTAATCAAAGAGGATATAGAACGGAAGTTTTATCTGGTTCAGATCCTGAAATGAAGAGAGCAGATGCAATTGAAAGACTGGCTGGAGCAGAGGGGGTAACTGCGCTGGATTATATTTTTTCTGTAGATATATTTTCTGAAGGTGTAGATGTACCGGAGATCAATCAGATCATTATGCTTCGTCCGACACAATCTCCGATTGTCTTTATCCAACAGTTAGGGAGAGGATTAAGAAAGTCAGATAATAAGGAATATGTTGTTGTTCTTGATTTTATTGGGAATTATACGAATAATTTTATGATTCCAATAGCACTTTCTGGAGATCGCAGTTATAACAAAGATAATATTCGGAGGTATGTTGCAGAAGGGGGGAGGGTGATTCCGGGTGCCAGTACCGTACATTTTGATGAGATTGCAAGGAAACGGATTTTTCAGGCAATTGACAATGCCAATTTCAGTGACGTGAAATTGATAAAAGAGAATTATTTTAATTTGAAAGATAAACTTGGGCATATTCCCTCGCTAATGGACTTTGACAAATATGGAGAGATGGATGTGCTCCGTATTTTTGATAATAGTAGTCTTGGATCATATTACAAGTTTTTGATGAAATATGAAAAGGAATATACGGTACGCTTATCAGAGAGCGAAGAGAAGATTATTGAGTTTATATCCAAAAAACTTGCGAACGGCAAGCGTATTCATGAATTGGAATTTTTAAACAGAATTCTGAAATATAAGCATAGATTACTTGGAATGCTGCAGCAATCTTTACAGGATGATTATGGAGTGAAATGTGATCAGAATTGTAAGGAAAATGTAGTTAGAATAATGACGAATGAATTTTCATCCAGAGCAAGTAAAGAGACATATGATAATTGCGTGTTTATAGAAAAAGAAGTGGATGCAGGTGGAAAGGAAGATTACAGAATTTCCGATTCTTTTGAGAAAATGATTGCAAATCCAATTTTTTACAATATGTTGGAGGAACTGATTCAATTTGGAATCTACAGGTATAAGCAAAATTACAGTGATCGATATCAGGATACGAATCTGGTATTGTATCAGAAATATACGTATGAGGATGCGTGCAGACTTTTAAACTGGGAAAATAATGAGGTCCCGCTGAATATTGGGGGATACAAATATGATAAAAAGACAAAGACTTTTCCTGTCTTTATCAACTATGATAAAAAGAATGGAATTAGTGATACAACAAATTACGAAGATCATTTTACCAGTGAATGCAGCTTGATTGCCATTTCAAAGAGCGGAAGGACGCTTGCATCAGAGGATGTGCAAAACTTTCTCTGTGCAAAAGAACGCGGTATTGATGTACAGCTTTTTGTAAGAAAAAACAAGGATGATAAGATTTCAAAAGAATTTTACTATCTTGGAAGAATGCATGCATCTGAGCATGTTAAAGAATTTGTTATGACAAATACAGATAAGACAGCAGTTGAAATCGAATGGATTTTAGATACTCCTGTAAGAGAAGATGTATATGAGTACATTGTTCGAGGTTAGAAAAAGATGTTCTATGAGAACTGGAATAGAAAGTGCAGGCAGAATGAAGACGATAAGAGTAGTGGCAGCAGTGATTAGATCTGTAAATGAAAGTGGAGACGCAAGGGTTTTCTCTACACAGCGTGGGTATGGAGAATTCAAAGGGGGTTGGGAATTCCCAGGTGGAAAAATTGAAGTCGGCGAAACGCCACAAGAAGCCTTAAAGCGTGAAATAAAGGAAGAATTGGGGGCAGAAATCTCAGTAGGAGATCTGCTTGCAACAATCGAATATGACTATCCGACATTTCATCTCTCAATGGATTGTTTTTGGGCAGAGACTGTTTCTGGAAAATTAGTGTTAAAGGAACATACTGCTGCAAAATGGCTGAGTAAAAATGAGCTGAATGCTGTAGAATGGCTTCCGGCAGATCAGTCAATCATAGATTATGTCAGGAATGAAATGTAAATGATATATAGTGGGATGCAGTGAGACTTGAAGAAATATTTAATATAGGAGAGAGGAATAGAAGTGGCACAGTCTGATTATACAGAAAAATCAAAATATGATATTTCAGGTATTCTTCCCCAATCTGATATTGTCGAGGCAGGTTATTTGAATCGTATGCTGGATAATTTTTCTTCCAGCTATAAAATATATTGGTTTAAGGGTATTTTTACAGAAGTAATGAACGGTAAAAGCGAGATTCCCTATAAGCGGATTGTGGCCTGCATGATTGCAGCAGCCTGGTACCCTGTTGTATATTACAAACTGAGCCTTGGATTCTCTGACAAACTGGCAGATGTGATTTTGTATCTTCATAATGATTTGAGCGTTGCGAGAGAAGAAAAGGAAGAGCAGATTATTGAATTTGTATGTGAGAGTCAGGATCAGAAATTGATCAAAATGATCGGTAATCTGACTAAGATGGTCCCATATCGTCTGATCAGACCGTTCTATCAACGTGAAATTGATTATGAGAAGAAGACAAGAGCAGATTTTATGGACCATCAGATTAATGCTTTGATTGAGAGCTGCAATCAGACTGACAGCGAACCTGCTTTTTATAGATTAGATGATCAAAATGGCTATCTCACGGTATCAAGAGACTGGATATATTATTTGAAACGAAATGAATCCATAATTGAAGGTTGGGTAAATTATAAACTGATCGATTATCTGCAAAGAAGAAATCCGAATGTTCCGGCCATTGCATACAAAATATTTTCTCCCCTGGAAAGAGATCGGAGTCTGGTTGCTGAAACCCGTTACTGGAAGGATATTCAAAAGGAAATCCCATTAGCTGATATTTATACGGAGGAGGAGTTCACAGATCAAAATATAGTAAAGTATGGCGGAATGAGTCTGGATCATTTTATTCCATGGAGTTTTGTACTGCACAATGAGATATGGAATCTGTACCCGATGTATAAAAATATTAATAGCAGTAAAAACAATAAATTACCAGATAAGGACAAGTATCTTACACTTTTTTGTGAGAAACAATATCAGGCTTTTCTGGTGGCAAAAAAATGGAATAAGGAAAAGAAAATTACAGAGCAATATCTTCATGTGAAGCAAGATGTTTTTGAAATCGATAAAGACGATCGTGGACACGATGCTTTTATACTGGGAATGAAACAGACCATCGAGCCATTGTATCAGATTGCCAATAATCAGGGATATCTGATATGGAGATATGAAAAGGCAGCGGTAGAAGTGGGACTGTGATCGCTGAACTGAAAACTGCGCAGTATTTAATTAAAAGGTGAAAAACTCAATTTATGACAAAACGTATGGATGATATCAGATTTGAACTGGATACTGAAGGCAGAATACATTTTCAGGAAGAAATGGAAATTATCTATATTCTGTCAGGACGGGCAGGAATTGTTTTGATGGGTAAAAATGCATTGTTGAAGGCAGAAGATTTCATTGTTCTTAATTCCATGGACTATCATGATATGTATAAGGAGGCGGGATGCCATTCCCTTTCGTTCCTGATTCCCATTTCGCTTCTAAGAGAAAGCGGTATAGGACTTGTATTCTGCTGCAGTGCATTACAGCCAGAAAAGTCGGAATATATGGATCTGATTCGGGGAAAACTGGCAGTGATTTATAAGAATTATCTGGAAAATGGACAGGAACGAAAATCATTTATTCTCAGTGAAGTGTTCGGTATTCTTGCAATTCTTGGGGAACAGTTTGCACTGGAGAAGGCAGAGAGCCTGCAGGAGCATCATGTTGCAATTTCAAGAATGAGAGACATTCTGATCGATCTTCACAGTCATTACATGGAAAATCTGACACTTGAAAAACTGGCTGCAGATCATTTTATGTCGCAGGCTTATCTATCCAGACAGTTTGAACGTCAGCTGGGACTTCATTTTACAGATTATCTGAAAAAACTAAGAATTCAGAAAGCAGAGCAGCTTCTTCTGATGACAGGAAAGTCAGTAACAGAAGTGGCACAGGATGTAGGGTATGCAAATTCCAATACATTTATCATTCATTTTCGTGATATTTATGGGGTGACTCCGGGGGTATATCGCAGGCAGAGTGAACATGTTGTTTCAGAGAAAAATAGGATTTATCAGAACAGTACAGAAAATGTATATTATGTGAACCTGCTAAAGTATGCTTTTCGAGAAGAAATGAATGAACCGCTTCATAAAAAACTGGAAGAAACAAAAACTATCCGAGCAGAAATATCACATGCGTTACAGACAGATTTGAAGCTTTCATGCAAAGCGGTATGTTTTGGCTATGCCTCCAATTATTACAGAAGTGTAAACCGTCAGAATCTGATTCGGGTGATGGAAGAAATCGAAAGTTCCTATGTGTTTGTGAATGGTGTGTTTGACGATGCAATGTCTGTGTATCACGAAGAAGCAAATGGTAAACCGTGGTATCAATTTACTTATCTGGATCCGGTTCTTGAAGAAATCTGCAGTCATGATGCTGTACCTTGGATTGAGCTGGGGAGAATTCCCGGAGATCTGATTGTAGATAAGAAGAATATATTTCAGGGTGGCTATGTGCAACTTCCGGATGACCTGAATAAATGGAAAAAACTGTTGGAAGTAACCTTTTGCCATTATAGGGAAATGTATGGTGAAGAGATTTCAAAATGGAAATTTTCTGTATTTCCTGCATTGTATGCTGCCTATGGAATTTTCACCATGGACAGTTGGCTTGCATTTTATGAATGTACGTTTCGTGCAATCAGAAAAAATATTCCAGGGGCCTGTATTACAGGAGGAACCTTTGACACGGTTATGCTGAGGCAGGATGGCGAAGATGTGGTACTTCAGTTCCTGGACTATTGCACACTGCATGACTGCATGCCGGATGAACTTAGTCTTCAGAGTTTTACAGTTGATTATTCAGGAATTCCCAGAAAAGAGCTGGAAGAAAATATTCAGGGTAAAGATGAAAATTATTTTATGGAACCTGCTCCGCCAAGCAAGGACCGTCATAAACTGAGAAGTGATGGACTTTTTATAAAAGAGATTCTTGCAAAGAGAAATATGGGAAAGCTGCCGCTTAGCATCCTGTATTGGGATGCCAGTATGTGGTCCAATGATCTTGGCAGTGATACCTGCTATAAATCGGCGTACCTTGTTCATACAATAATGGACAACAGAGAGTTGATTACGTTTCTGAATTCCACACAGATAACAGACTTCTATCCGGAGGGAAGAAAAAATGTTCCTCTTTTCAGGGGAAATCAGGGTATGTTCACGGCACAGGGGATTCCCAAAGCAGCTTATTATGCCTATATTCTTCTATCAAAAATGGGACCCGTGCTGATTGATCAGGAGGAAGGCTATTGCATAACAACAGATCCGGATCGCCAGAAGGTACAGATCCTTTTGTATCATTATTGTCATTACAATCTGGATGTCCATATCGGAAAAGAACTTCCGAGACAGGAGCAGATGACAATTGACAGATACTATTTCTTCGAAGATCAGGGAATGATGAATTTTCAATTGTACCTGAGCGGACTGCAGGCGGGCAGATACCGGGTAGAGAGATATACGATCAGCAGGGATGGAGGCAGCAGTTACGACTACTGGCGCAGAATCGGTGCACCGGATAAGCTGACACCTTCGCAAAAAAAGATGATTATGGATAATTCACATCCGGCGTATCAATATCAGGAGCGTATGATTGCTGAGCAGGAAGAAACACTTCTTGCGGAAACACTTGACAGTCACTGCGTGATACTGATTACACTGGATAAAATAGAGCAGGCAGAATAAATATATACAATATATGATCTTATCAACACGATCTGATTCACAATATGCTGCTGATTATGATAAATAGTATTGCAAAAAGAAAACAGCAGAGAAAAAGATGGTCAATTATACGTGATACAGAACAACTCCCAATGGATAGAATATTGATAGTAATCAATACACTTAATCAATATTTTTGATGCAGACGGAGGGAAAAATGGAAAAGTCTAATGTGCAGCAGATAAGCTTTCGGGAAAAGTTTATCTATGGAACAGGGGATATCGGCTTAAATGCCATGTTCACACTGTTCAGTTCTTATGTCATGTATTTTTATACGGATGTCATTCTGATGAATGCAGCCCTGATCGGTACGGTGATTATGATCTGCAAGATACTGGACGGAATATCAGATATAATTGCTGGTCAGCTGATTGACAAACACAGGCAGAAAGGTGGTCATTGTATTCCGGTATTGGCCAAATGGAGTTTTCCAATGCTGCTGTCTGTAATACTCGTATTCCTGGTACCGGACTCAACCGTAGCAGTCAGAGTAGCATTTATCCTGGTTACCTATAATCTGTTTAATACTGTCATGTATACGTATGTAGGACTTGCACATCAAACGCTTCCATCATATGTTACGAATGACCCGGTGATCCGGTCGCAGATGTTCTGCTATAAGATGTTGTTCGCAGCAATCACGCAGACTATTATGGCCAGTACAATTCTGCCGATGGTAAATTTTTTTGGCGGACAGACAGTACAGTCTGCATGGGTAAAATCCATTCTGGTATTTGGTGCAGTGGGCCTTATTTTCTTGTACTTGAACGTTTTCTTTGTCAAAGAACGAGTGGAAAATTCAGCTCCGTCGCAGAATATATGGGTGGGACTCAAAGCAGCTTTTAGCAATAAGTATTGGGTGATGGCAGTATTTATCAGTCTCTTTACCAATGTAATTCTGATGTTCAATTTGTCCATTTCTGTTTATTATCTCAACAGTGTTGTGGGAAACATGGGACTGATGGGCGCATATGTGGCAGCCAGCAACCTGCCAGGTATCGTGCTGATGTTCATTATACCTATGATGCTGAAAAAAGTTTCTACAAAAAAACTTATTATCTTTGGAACCGGCCTGATGCTCATTGCACAGGTGATCTTCATTGTATCACCAGTCAACAGTATTCCGATGCTGATTGGAACCGCACTGCTTCGAGGAATCGGATTCGCATTCCCGATGGGACTGTGCAGCGCGTTGATTGGAGATACGATGGACTATGGAGAATGGAAAACGGGAGTACAGGCACAGGCCATGCTGTTTTCTGCAGCAACGCTTACAGGAAAAATCGGACAGGGACTTCTAACTTCCGGATTTGGCATTTTTCTGACAGCTGTCGGATATGATGGCGCACTGAAAATGCAGGCAGCAGGAACCTTGAGTGGTATCACTGAATTTTTCAAAGTAGGGCCGCTGATAGTTATGCTCCTGATTCTTGTTCTTATGTGCTTCTGGAATCTGGATAGAGATCTTCCCGATATCCGTGAGGATCTGAAAAAGAGGAGAAAAGCATAATGTGTTTTTTTGACAGAAAAAAATTAACAGAACATGTTACCAGTATTACTGATATTACAGGAGTACACTCATTTCTTGTTGAAGGGCAGCAGGCAGCTGCTCTGATCGATACAGGGACGGGTGCCGGTGATGTAAAGGAATATGTTAAGCGTCTGACAATGCTGCCAGTGACTGTCATTCTGACACATGGACACTGTGATCATGCAGGCGGCGCAGCTGCATTTGATGAAGTATGGCTTCATAAAGCTGACTGGAAACTCGCAGAGAGGCATGCTTCCATGGAGATGAAAAAAGGCTATATTAATTTCTGCGGCGGTGCAAAGGCGGCTGAAATGGAAGAACAGGATTTTATGCCTGAGCGCACGAAAGAGTACCTTGACATGCAGGATGGGCAGCTGTTTGATCTTGGAGGAATCACACTTGAGATTATCTGTGTGCCTGGACATACACATGGCATGTGCTGTGTGTTGAACCGCGAAGAGAGAAGTATCCTGTTTGGCGATGCCTGTAATCCAGCAGTATTTATGTGGGATGAAGAAGCGACTTCGATCAGCGAATATCGGAAGAGCCTTCTGCATCTGCAAACCCGTGAACAGGAATATGATACCGTATATCTTTCACATGGAGATGAAGTAGCTTCGAAAAAACTACTCGAAGGTGTGCTGGCGGTTACAGAAGATATTCTGGCAGGACGTGCAGAAAATCAGCCATTTGATTTCATGGGGCATAAAGGTATCTGCATGGCTGAAGCAACTGATGAGAGTGGGAGACGTCTTGACAGCGGCCTTGGTAATATTGTGTACTTACCGGATCCATTGAAATTGAAGCAAGGATTGTCAGAATAAGATGCCGGATATGCCCTGGGAATACCATTATTCTGGATCTGAATAAAACGCTATACCTTGCAAAGCCTGAACGTGCAAAGGCAGGGCAGAACTGCTATACTACTGAATAGAAAGTTCAGTGGAGGTTGGCGGTATGGCTGAGAGTAAAGACGGAATACATCAGAATCAGGATGACGGGCAGAATGAGCATGTCCGTCGTGCCAGATATAAGGGTGCGTATCCGAAAAAATATGAGGAAAAGTATAAAGAGCTGAATCCCGATAAATATGCAGGTACGCTTGCGCATGTTAAAGAAAAGGGCATTACGCCTGCAGGAACGCATATTCCGATTATGGTAAATGAGATTCTGAATGTGCTGCAGATCAGCCCGGGGATGACCGGAATGGATGCAACGCTTGGCTACGGCGGTCATACGTCCAGAATGCTGGAGAAGTTGGAGCATAAGGGACATCTATATGCAACGGATGTGGATCCGATTGAATCTGCCAAAACGAAGGAAAGACTTTCAAAACTTGGCTATGGAGAAGAAATGCTGAGCATACGGCTGATGAATTTTGCACAGATTGATGAGTTGGTGAAAGAAACCGGACCATTTGATTTTATTCTGGCGGATCTGGGCGTTTCCTCCATGCAGATTGATAATCCGGAGCGTGGATTTTCCTACAAAATGGATGGGTCACTCGATCTTCGCATGAACCCGCTGCAGGGAATGCCCGCTGCGGAGCGTCTTGCAGAAATGGATGAGGAAGAGATTACCGGCATGCTGATCGATAATGCGGACGAACCATACGCACAGGAAATTGCCAGGCAGCTCTGTCAGGACAGAAAACGCGGCAGGAAGATTGAGACCACCACGCAGTTGCGTGAAGAGGTTGAAAAGGTCGTGCTCAGAGTCAGAGGGATAAAAACAGAGGAACGCGCAGAGGCTGTGAAGAAATCCTGTGCCAGAGTTTTTCAGGCGTTTCGGATTGACGTGAATCAGGAGTATGAAGTACTCTATGCATTTCTGGAAAAGCTGCCGGACGCACTTAAGCCCGGAGGCAGAGTTGCAGTGCTGACGTTCCATTCAGGAGAAGACAGACTGGTCAAGAAGTCTTTCCGGAAACTGTATCAGGAAGGTGTCTACAAAGAGATCGCGCAGGATGTGACAAGACCCTCTCCGCAGGAATGTGTACAGAACAGCCGGGCAAGGTCTACAAAGCTGCGCTGGGCGATAAGAAGCTGAACTGTAAGAAAATGATATATGGTTTTTGGCATAATAAAATCAACTAAGTTCAGAAAGAGCCAATTAAGTGCTTAAATAATATGTGTGAGATAGACTGGAATTCTTTGGAGGATTTCAGTCTATTTTTTAAATGGGTTTTTATATATTTTATTGGATAATTATGCAAGAGATGACTTTTTTAGGGCGTATACAACAGATTTATCACTGCTGATGGCGATGAAGGACTCCGCGTTGAAGCAGCATATTGTAGAAAATACCTTGGCAGGAAACTCAAAAGGGGGCGTATTTGAATGTGCAATAGCGGATGCGCTTTATAAAAAAGGGTATCAGTTATATTTCTATAAAAATGAGACAACGAAAAGAGAAATAGATGTTATTATCCAAAAAGATGGAGTGGTAGCAGGAGATGTGTCACAGTGACATGTTTCCTGCTTTTTTCGCGGAATTTATTTTTTGAGAATCATCGCATGAAAGTTTTGCAGTTTGTTCAGGCAAAATATATGATGGCAGTTACAATTAATATAGGTTATAATTATAATAGAAAACTATTTTTACGGATATTTTCAAACGATAAATTCAGTATTTTTCTGCACTTGGCATTTGCTTTGCAATTGATTGTCCGGATCGATATACTTCTCTTTAATTTGCCATACCTGGCAATAAGATTTCACCATTGATTTATAGAAATGATAGATAACAGGACCTGCACAAAATAATTCTTTTTAGTCTTTTTCAGAAAGAAATGCGGGAGGTACGATGGCATGAAAAGAACAATGCTGATAGTGAGTATATTATTACTGACTTTTTCTTTAACAGGATGTGAAAAGAAACCGATTATCATCGGTTTTTCAGGCAATCTGACAGGAACCAGCTCGGAAATTGCAGTGGATTCCATGTATGGCGCGCAAATGGCGGTTTCCAAAATCAATCAGGCAAATGGTATTAACGGGCATCTGATTGAATTCATCATAGAAGATGACGGAGAAACCGTTAAGACAGCCAGAGAAGCGGACAAACGTCTGGTAGAGAAAGGCGCCTGTGCAATCATTGGACACAATATCAGCGGGGTAGAGGAAGAATCCTTTAAAGGAACCAATCAGGATCATGTTGTCATGATCAGCCCGACGATTAGTTCCCCGGACTTTTTTGGCGTAAATGATTATTTCTATACGATGGTTACGGAATCTACTTATGAAACAAAATATATTTCGGAGTTTATGGAGAAACAAAAATATAAAAATATAGGTTATCTGTATCAGCTCAATAACGAAAAGTATTCCAAAACCTTTGTGAAAAATACAGAAGCGCCTCTGGTGAAAGCGGGGCTTTCAACCGCCTTTATGGAAGGGTATGCAATAGCAGATAAAAATGATTTTGAGAAAACAATTGCCCTGATCAGAAATTCAGGAATAGATGCACTTGTAATAGCCGGTTCTGCTTATGATGTAGCGTATTATGCACAGGAGATGTACAAATACAATTGTATGGTTCCGATTTATACCTCCACATGGGCAATGAGCGAAGATCTGATCAGTATTGCGGGACCTGCTGCGGAAGGGATCTATAGTATTAATACCTATGACAGCCATTCTGCTTCACAGAACTTCAGGGATTTTGAAGATGATTATATACAGACCTATGGCAATTCTCCGACTTTTGCATCTGTCTATTCCTATGAAGCGGTTATGCTGTTGGCAAAAGCAATAGAGAAGAGCGATAGTACATCAAGCGAAGACATCAAAAAATCACTTGATAAGATCTCAGTATTTACTGGTCTGCAAGAGGATATCAAGATAAATGAATATGGGGATGCAGTCAGACAGATGCACTTATTTCAGGTGCAAAACCAATCCTTTGTGAAGGTAGATGATGAATGAAAAAAAAGACAATTCGAAAAAGTATATTGTTAAATAATTTAATAATTATCTCTATAACACTTATTTTTTTCGGATGTATGACTATTTTCATCATGTATCAGAAAATGCAGTCTGATATTGTGGAAAAAAATGCCATGATTACGATGGCATTGGGGGATCAGCTGGCTACTGTTGAAAGTGATCCGCAAAAAATAGCCAAATATATCAGCAATCTCTACGATGTGGATACAAATTCGAAAATAATGTTTGATAATCTTTCAAATATAAAGAAAGAGAATAACTTTATTCTGAACGTTGAAATTATTGATGCAAAGGGACAGGTAGTTCTGTCACAATTAGATGCAGATGATATTGGGATTAATCGAAGTGGTGAAGAATTTTATAAGAAACTTTGCAGCGCTGCAACAGGGAGTTATTGGAGTGAACCGTTTCAATCAACGGCCATTGGCGGATTGGCATATGCGTATACCTATAAATCACCAAAGAACTACTATGTGACGATCTATAGCAGTTTGAAAGCGTTAAGTGAAATATCGAAATATTATGGTGAAAAGTTTGGGGATTATATTCAGGTAGATATTGTTGACGAGTATGGCAGATATGTTTCACATGAAAATCTGGACTATGTTCATTTTCGTATGGTTGATCAGAATATCAATGCAATCAAAGAGGTAGCGCAGGGATATCTGAGGTATAAAATAATTGATATTGGTTCTGTAAAATATGTTATGACGGCTACTTCTATGCATAACAGCCGCTGGTATATTGTCATATATCAGCCTTTTTCTGTGGTTTTTGGACCTTTACGAAAACTGATATTGATATTGACTGCGTTAATTGGTTTTGCAGCACTGATTGGGACAATCGATTCTTATATCTATAGCGGGCAGATCAATCATTATGTTCTGAAATTGAAAGATTTTGTGGAAAAGGCAGCTGTCAATGCATACAAAGCTGAGGTGCCTGATTTCAAATTTGTAGGACTGAACAATGTCGCGCATGAATTTTCTGAGCTGATGAATGTGGTTCATCAACGGGATGAGCAGCTGACATTTATGGCATATAATGATCCATTGACGAATTTGGGGAACCGCCTCCTGATTTCAAAAGATATTATGGAAAAAATAGCGGATGAAAACGACGATCAGTTAACAATTGTTTTACTGAATATTGATGCATTTAAGATCATTAATGACTTATACGGGCATCAGATAGCGGATAAGATCCTGATCTATATTGGTCATGAGATTAAGGAATTCAATGAAATATATGCATGTTCAGCCTACAGAATAGGACCGGATGAATTTGCAGTTTTATTCAGACAGACATTGGAACTGGATGAGATCATGACACTGCTTAAGCCGCTGAAGGATGCTTTGATTCATGGAATATTTATTGATGACAAAAATATACGAATCAGTATGACGTCAGGCGTTTCGGTGTACGATGCCTTTGCGATGGATAAAAGTGAACTGCTGTCTTATGCAGATATGGCTCTCATTGATGCGAAAACAAAATCACGAGGAAGCATTTGTCTCTTTAATCAGGAAATGAAAGTCAAAATGAAGTATGACTCAGGCATGGATCAGTTTCTTCGAACAGCACTGGAAGAAAATATGTTTGAACTTTTTTTTCAGCCGCAGATTAATATTGCGGAACAGAAGATAGAAGGATTTGAATCACTCATTCGGTTACGAAAGCGAAGCGGGGAGTATATTCCGCCAAATCAGTTTATCAAGATTGCAGAAAATACAGGATTGATCATCGAAATTGGGGAATGGGTACTGCGGGAAGCAATCAGCAGACTGCAGCAGATCAATGAGACATTTGGATCCGAATATAAAATGGCGATTAATATCTCTACGATACAAATGAATCATCCGGAATTTGCGGCCAGTGCGATTGGAATTGTTTCAAATTCCAATGCTCCTTTGGAACGATTGGAATTTGAAATCACGGAAAGTGTGTTCATAAATGAAGGAAGTGATGCGTTCCATTCCTTGCAGAAACTACATGATTTTGGAATCAATTTTGCATTGGATGATTTTGGAACAGGCTATTCATCACTTTCCTATTTGACAAGTATGCCGTTTCAGACATTGAAAATTGATCGAAGTTTTATTGCGGATGTAGAAACAAAAGAAGTAAAGAAATCAATGCTGGAAGCGATTATCAGTATGGGGCACAAACTGCATTACAAATTAGTGGCGGAGGGAATAGAAAACGAAGAGCAGAAGAAAATATGCAGCGAGTATAACTGTGATATTATTCAGGGCTATTACTATTCAAAGCCGTTGCCCTTTGAAGATCTGATAAATTATATTCGCAGCACGGATATAAAATATTAGAATGTCCGGTGCAAGTGAACAGAACCTGTATGGCAGGCTGCGCCTTGGATAAAATGGCTGAGATTTTTGTATCTTTGTGAAGTTATGAAGCTTTATGCAGAGCAAAAAGCGAGGATATTCACAGTCCGTTTTTTTATGAAAAGAAAGGACGAATAATATGAAAAGATTAATTTTAGTAACTTCTCCTCCGGCAAGCGGGAAAACATATATATCAAAGCAGCTTGCTAAAAAGCTTAAGCATGTTGTTTATCTGGATAAAGATACGTTAATCGTATTATCCAAACAAATTTTTGCGGTTGCAAATCAGGAATATAACCGCAGTTCGGATTTTTTTGAAAAGAACATACGGGACTATGAGTATGATGCCATTGTAGCACTTGCCCTGGAAGCTTTGGAGTACGATGATATTGTACTGATCAATGCTCCCTTTACAAGAGAGATCAGGGATGAAAAGTATATGGCTGATCTGAAAGCAAAACTTGCGCTTAAAAATGCAAGGCTTACGGTTATCTGGGTGAAAACAGATATTGATGTATGCAGGCAGCGAATGATTTCCAGAAACAGCGACCGCGATACGTGGAAACTGGCGCATTGGGATGAATATATTTCCGGCATAAACTTCGAGATTCCCAGAGAATTGGATGATCCCAAATGCAAGGATGATCTGCTGGTATTTGAAAATTCTTCACAGGAGGAATTTGATAAATCGATGGAGGAAATTCTGAATATAATTGAGGAATAAAAAGATAGAAAGCCTTTTAATGAATCATGGATACAGAACCAGGCACGCTCGTTGAGATCCGGCACATCCGGCAGATGATTCAAACAGTCCCTTTAAAAATACAAAAAAATATATTCTGCACTTCACTGCTGTGTTAAACTGTATTAAATAGGCAAAAGACACAGAAGCGGAGACGGAATAGCCATGTTTGAAAAAATAAAAAAGTATCATGTACTTTTGAAACAGGACATTTATCGTGGAAAACTGAAGGATGACAATATCAGAATTGTAAGTATGGTAGGACTGTCAATTACGGTTATTACCATGATTACGACAACAATGAATTTCTGCCAGCACAGAGTGATAATGGGTTTTACAACTTCAGTGTTAGCTTTGACAGGTCTGTTCATTTATTTTTCAACCGCCAGGCTGCACAACCGGAAAATTGCCGCAGTAACTTTCTCAGCGCTTTGTATTTCTATCTTTTCCTATTATACAATCTATGGAACAAATGAAGGATTTGCAACATTATGGACGATTCTGGTACCGGTGGCGATGATGTATTTTATTGGGGTACGTTATGGAATCCTGATCGGAATTTATTATCTCTGTCTGTATATTGTCCTTTTTTATACGCCGTTTCGGGAGAATTTGAGCAATACCTATACAGAGACTTTTATGCAGCGGTTTCCAATTTTTTATACATTTGCGCTTATGCTGGAATCTGTTTCCATGATTCATTATCATATTACCACCCTGGAGCATTATAACTATGATGAGAGACTCCACGAAGAAGTCACGCGGCTGACGGCAGCAGAGAAAGAAAAGCGTATTCAACTGGAAAAAATGTATGAACAGATGGTTCTTACGCTGGTCAGTGCTATTGATGCCAAGGATAAATATACAAATGGACATTCATCCAGAGTGTCTGCATATTCTGTAGCACTTGCCAAAAAAATGGGATGGACAGAGGAGGAAACTGGAGTCCTGCGATATGAGGCGCTTCTTCACGATGTTGGTAAAATTGCAATTCCGGATACAATTCTGAATAAGCAGGGAAAATTAAGCGACATGGAATATCGTGTCATTCACTCTCATACCATATCAGGAGCAGAAATTCTGTCAAATGCGACAACACTCCCAGGGGCAAAGGATGTGGCGCTGCATCATCACGAGCGTTATGACGGAAATGGATATCCGGATCATATTACAGGAACGGACATTTCACATCATGCAAGAATTGTTTCCATAATGGATGCTTATGATGCTATGAATTCAGATCGAATCTATCGAAAGGCTCTTTCCAGGGATGAAATTCGAAAAGAAATGCAAAATGGCAGAGGCGGTCAATTTGACCCGGATTATCTGGATGTATTTATGGAACTGTTCGAAGATGGAAGCATGGAAAAGATAGCGGAGAATCACGAAAAATCCATGGAAATGCCGCAGGAGAGAATTTCGGAAACGGAAGTACAAAGTCTGCAGGAACTTGTCAGAAAGCTTGCAGCTATTGGACAATATGATGGTGCCGTGAGGCTGGAAGAAACCGAGACTCCTAAATTTTATGAGTATATCAGTAATTTCTGTAATAGATATGGGCATTCTTTTGAAATGGTCATGATTACGTTGAAACCCGCAGAAGGGAGTATTGCAGATCCGGGCAGGCAGCAGCAGGCAGTACAGACTATGGAACTGGCAGTGAAAAAAACGGTTCGTCAGGCTGATGTAATATCCAAGGTTTCCGATATACAGCTGTTGACGATTCTGGTAGAAGCAGGAAATGAAAATGTGGATGCAATCATGTGCAGAATTTTTGCAAATTACTATAGACTGTTTGGCAGTTCGGAATATGAACCGATCTATGAAAGGAAACCCTTATAAGAAGCACGCTGACCGGATGAATTGGGTATAATGATCAGCAAAGTCAGAGGATTCGAGTTGAAACAGATATGAATAAGGAGTGGATATGAAGATTTATAATAAGCTGGTAAGAGATAAGATACCACAGATCATTGAAGCATCCGGGAAAACATGTAGCACTCATATTTTGAATGAAAAAGATTATCTTGCAGCGCTTGAACAGAAATTGAATGAAGAAGTTGCGGAATATCAGACAGATAAAAACATGGAAGAGATGGCGGATATTTTAGAGGTACTGCAGGCGATATGTGCTGCAAAAGGGTATTCTTTAGAAGAATTGGAAACAGTCAGAGAGAAGAAGGCAAAGGAACGTGGCGGATTTAAAACAAAAATTTTTTTAGAGTATGTGGATTAAGAGGAAGGCAGAGTAAGAGATATATGCATTTCTGAGATGCTGCTGAACTGTTAATTGACAAGATGTTTCATGCTCTTTTCGGAGGAAATATGGTAGGAAAATATCCGGTAATTACATTGTGCGGGAGTACCCGTTTCAAAGAAGATTTTATGGAAATGCAGAAGAAACTGACACTTACAGGAAACATTGTTCTCAGCGTAGGACTTTTTGGACACTCCGGAGATGAAGAGGTCTGGGAGAATATGGATGAAGGCACACTGACAAGGACAAAAGTGATGCTGGATGACATGCATAAAAGGAAAATCGACATGTCAGATGAGATTTTCGTGATTAATAAAAATGGCTACATCGGGGACAGCACCAGATCTGAAATCAATTATGCCCTGGAGCATGGAAAGACTGTGAAATATCTGGAAGAACAAAGCGGAAACATATAATAGCAAGAACATTATATTGATAGAGCATGTTATATTTATAGGCAGGATATTTATATAAAAAGATCAGACAGAGGTAAGGTACATGACACAGCAGGAATTATGGGAGCAATTGGAATTACCGGAAAAGGTAAAAACGGAACTGATGAATTATGAGAACAAGAGAGACATTGCAATTCCCGCCGCAATGACAGGACGCATATTGCAGCGTACGCAGTGGGATACAGGAACGCGAGAATTACAGGAAATTCTGGGTGAAGACCCGGATGGAATGAAGATGCTGTGGGAACTGCTTAATATTGCGCTGCATTATTCATATGGGGAATATATAAGACGCGGAATACCGGAAGATATTTTTACCGCGACGATGAAGTTTGTTACGAGATCGCTGCGTGACTATGAGAAAACATATCATACTTACAAATTTGGTTTTGAATGGTGGTTTCCGCGGGAAATATCATTGAATGAATATCGCCTGGGAGCGCTGGAATATGAACTGATTGAGGGAGCAGAAAGAGAAATCGGTGTTCACATTCCATCCGATGCCGATCTGCATCCGGAATCTGTTCTGCAGTCACTGCAGGAATTTTTTGCATTTCGGAAGAAGTTCTATCCGGAATGGGAAGAGGTAAAACTCGTCTGTGAATCCTGGATGATGATGCCGGAATTGGAAGATCTTCTGGGAAGTGATTCCAAAATTGTCCTGTTTCAGAAACTTTTTGAAATTGATTTTGTGGATTATGATGCAACGTGGTATATGGAATGGATATTCCCCGGATGTGCGAAGGTGGATGCATCTTTGCCGGAGCGGACGACATTGCAGCGGCATATAAAAAAATATCTGCTGGATGGGAAGAAGTTTGGGATTGCCAAAGGACATTTAAAAAACATATTATAATCTGATTCGTGAAAAGGATAAAATGAAAAAAGTAAAAATAACGATTTTGCGTAAAGAATTTTATGCTGAATATGCAGAAAGCTTCCTGACAGAGGGCAAAGCCGTTGGAGCCTGTCCGCTACTGGAAACAGGTGATATCTTTTTCTATGAGGGCGGAGCCAGAATGCCGGAAGGATTCTGCCCCTGGGCGTGGATTGACATCTATGGCAGTGTCAGCGCAATATCTGCAGGATCCAGTTTTAAACCCTGGAACAAGCAGGATGGACAGACCATTGTCTGTTGCACGGATGGAATCCGTCCGGTCGTTTTTCTGATTGAAGAGGCGGGCGATATAGAAGAGGCGTAAGTCTTACTCTCCATCTGAATATGTGATATTCAGGTCATGGCAGGTGTCATACAGCCTGTGTTGAAAGCGCCAGTGTACAGGAGCACGTTTTAAGAATTTGTATCAATCAATTGATGCAGTCCTTAAAACGTGTTTTTTAATTTGCTTTTTCCTGAAATCGACATCAAAAAATCATATAAAAAATATCAATATACGATTTTACAAAAACTTTATGAGTTTCTGCTTGCAATATTAAAATAAACTGTTAGAATTAGAACAAAGCTAACTAGCACTCGTTAGGTAAAAAGAGGAGGCGGATAATGGACAATAAGGATAAAATTCTGGATGCAACAGATCTGCTGTTTGCAGATAGAGGTTATAATCTGTCGATGTCAGATATTGCAAAAGAAGTCGGAATCAAGGTGCCTTCCATTTACAGTCACTATAGTGGGAAGGATGAAATCATTCTCCTGGTAGTGGAACGTGAGATCAATCATTTCTATTCATTTTTATTGGATGAGATAAATGAAATGGATGAGTTACCCTGTGAAGAAAAACTGAAAAAAATATATTATCTTATTTTGAATTATTACAAGAAGGAGAACAGACTTCGCTTTTGGAAAAGCATTTCACTGATTCAGAATCTGGATTTGAAAATGCAGTGTGGAGATCTTGTAAGAGAGAAAGAGAAGCTGGTCAGGGACGTATTGCATCAGATATTTGAAAAAGGTACGAAAAAGAGCAAAGAAAATGGTGTTGATATTGAGGGAATGGTTTCCTTTTATTTTGTTCTGATAAAAGGAGTAATGGATATGATGCTTGTATATCAAAGTAAGGTGAACGATTTGGATTTATTTTATGACACAATCTGGAATGAATATTGGATATCGATTAAAAACAGGTGTGCTGTTTGAGGTACAGGCACTCCACTCTTTTGGAAAGGAGCGAAAATATGAAATCAATAAAATTGAGGCTGATTCTTATTTTTTCCATTATTATTCTTTTGGTTACTTCTGTAATTGGTATTTTCAGTATTGAGATTATCAGCAGGCAGCTGATTAAAGATGCGCATACCAATCTGGTTACACTGGCACAGACAGAATCACAGATTGTAATTGCCAAAATGAATGAAGAAATGAGCTATATGCAGGGACTTGCCCAGAATACCGTTATTACAGGACAGTCTTCCGATCAACAGGAACAAATTGCATTTGCAGAAAAAGAAGCTGTGCGTGCAGGATATCAGTCTTATTCAATTGTGGATCTGAAAGGGAATGCAAGAGTGCTTGACAGTGCAGGAACAGTAATGAACCTTAGTGATCGGACTTATTTCCAGACAGCAGCCCAGGGAAAACCGGCGATTTCTGATATTATAATCGCCAAAGATACTGGAAAAGCAGTATTGGTTGTTGCGGTTCCGATTTATAAAGATGACATACAGATTGGTGTATTGTGTGGAAGCAAATCCGGTGATACATTAAGTGAAATTGCAAAGAATATTTCTTATGGCGAGACAGGGTACGGCTATATGATCGACAGCGCAGGAATAATTGTCGGGCATCCGGAAACTTCTCTTGTAACAAAGCGATTTAATATAGTTGAAGAAGGAAAGAATAATCCGGGTTATGCAAAATTTGCAGCGCTGTTTACAAATGAAATTTCAAAGGGAAAGCCTGGGTCTGGAGACTATCTCTTTGAAGGAAAAAACAGGATAGTAGGATTTACGCCGATTGCAGGCACACCATGGTTTATGATTATGGGAATGCAGGAGCAGGAGGCACTTGCAAAAGTACAAACGATTCAGATCGTACTGATTATCATTATATTTATAGCAATCATAGCAGGTGCAGCAGTTACGTTCTTTGTAAGTGATAGTATTGCAAAGCCAATCAGAAGCGTTACGAAGGCGATTAAAACGCAGGCAAATCTTGACTTTACGGTCACAAATGATAAAGCACTTGATCGGTATGGAAAGAGAAAAGATGAAGTCGGGCAGATGATAGCTGCGTTAAAACAAATGCAGGAAAACATCCGAAAGTTTATCAGCAGTGCGACAGATTCTGCACAGCAGGTGGCAGCTTCTGCACAGGAACTGACAGCAGTTTCCGAACAGACCAATGTTGCTGCAGAAGAAATTGCAAAATCAATTGAAGAAATGGCCAAGGGTGCATCTGACCAGGCTGTTGATACGGAAAAGGCTGCAACGAGTGTGGGTAATATGGGAACTCTTTTGGAAGAGGATGCGCAGCAGATTGACGAACTGAACAGGGAAGCACAGGCAATTGATCGGGAAAAGGAAAGCGGGTTTGCAATACTGAAGGTTCTGGTTGATAAGACAAAGGAAAACAGTGATGCAACCAATGCTGTATATGATATTATTCTCAGCAATAATGAGAGCGCACAGAAAATTGAGAATGCAAGTTCCATGATACAGGATATTGCAGCACAGACCAACCTTCTGGCTCTGAACGCAACAATTGAGGCAGCGCGTGCAGGTAATGCAGGAAAAGGCTTTGCAGTAGTTGCAGATGAGATCCGTAATCTGGCGGAACAAAGTCATGCGTTTACCAATGACATCAAGGCGGTAATCGATGAACTGAAGGGAAGATCCAGGGAAGCAGTTGATACCATCAAAGTGACAAAAGAGATAGCAGCTTCACAGGCAGAAAGTGTAAAAGATACCGAAGAGAAGTTTAAAGGTATTGCAAATGCCATTGATTCTGTGAAGGAAGTGATTCAAAAGCTGAATACATCAGAGAAGCTGATGACAGAGAATAAGAATGACATTATCGATCTGACCCAGAATCTTTCCTCAATTGCAGAAGAAAACGCGGCAGGAACGCAGCAATCATCTGCAGCAATGGAAGAGCAGGCGGCAAGTATGGCGGAAATTTCACATTCTGCAGAAAATCTGGCAGAGATAGCACAGAATCTGCAGATGCAGATTGGGAAATTTCAGGTGTAAAAAGTAGTGAATAAATCTAATAATTAGAAAACTGCTGTCTTTGAAAGTATAATTCAAAGGCAGCAGTTTTTAGTATAAGGATGGATTTTTCAGGTTCAGGACTTATACTAACAGATTAATCAAAATGCGGATATTCGGCTATACAGCAAGAAAAAATATGGTATCATTAAAAAAGGATTGAACATAATACGGCTTGCAGTGCGTTGGTTCCGATACAAAAGAAAATGGGAAATTTGAAAATGAAAAGAGAGGAAAACAGAATGATTCTGACAATTGCAAAAGCTCTGTGCAAAGATTGAGGACATTGCGCAGAGGAAAAGTATAGTCCTCATTCTTTGCACTTTTGATTGCAGAGACCAACAGCGGTCTCTTATGAAAAACCGTCCTTGTATTTCTTGCAGGGCGGATGACAGATTCAATCAAAGGAGCAAAGTGTTATATGAATCAGAATAATTCAAAAAGTAATTTAAAGACTTTTATAGTTTTATGGAGTACGCAATCTCTGTCACAGTTTGGCAGTGCAATGACAAATTTTGCATTGACACTGTGGTTATATCAAAAAACAGGGTCGGCGTTGCAGACAGCTCTTTTGTCGATCTGTTCCTATGCACCTTATGTACTGATGAGTATTTTTGCGGGTGCACTCAGTGACAAGTGGGATAAGAAAAAAGTCATGCTGCTCAGTGATACTTTTGCAGCATGTGCCACAGTTACCGTTTTGATACTGCTGAAAATGAATTTGCTGTGTCCGGCACATCTGTATGTGCTGAATGCTGTGAATGGATTGATGAATACGGTTCAGCAGCCGGCATCTGACGTTGCTATGACACTGATCACACCCAAAGATCAGTATCAGAAAACGAGCGGGCTGCGTTCTCTTTCCCAGTCGCTTATATCGATCCTTCATCCGATGGCTGCAACGGCTCTTTTTGCTACAGGAGGAATGGATATGGTTATTGCGATCGATTTGTCCACATTTCTGATTGCGTTTCTGACATTGCTGCTGTTCATAAAGATCCCAGTACTGGTGTGTGCAGCAAAGGAAAAAAGCCCCAAAATACAGCAGGAATCACTGTGGAACAGTTCAAAAGAAGGACTTCGCTATCTGAAAAGGAATCCTATGATTTTGGATCTGATTTTTTTTCTGGCAGGTGTGAATCTGGTTGCATCAGCCTTTGATGCGACACTTCCGGCATATATTCTGCCAAGAGCAAATGGCGGAGAATCCATGTTGGGAATCGTGACTTCGTGCGCAGGAATTGCGACATTGATGGGAAGTCTGCTCGTGACAGTTTTACCAAAGCCGAAGAACAGAATTCAGGTGATCACCGGAACAATGCTGTTCTCCCTTACAATAGAAAATTTTCTTCTGGCATTTACGGGAGAGCCTGTACTTTGGTGCCTGGGGCAGATTCTGGGGTGGCTGGTTGTACCGATTATGAGTGCCAATCTGGATGTGATCCTGCGAACCTCCATTCCGGTGGAAATGCAGGGCCGCGTATATTCCTGCAGAAATACGTTACAGTATTTTACGATACCGATCGGCTTTTTTGCAGGAGGATGGCTGGTAGATTGTCTCTGGGAACCCGTCATGGAGAGGCAGCACAGCGGCAGTTGCCTGACGGATTTATTTGGAACAGGGAAGGGCTCAGGAGCAGCGATCATGATGTTTGTGCTTGGACTTGCAGGAGCAATTATTTGTATTGTGTTTGGACGCATTTTACAAAAATACAGATATATAGAAAAATAGGATTATACGAACCGCAGCAGAGGGGTTTGATCAGCTGCGGTTTTTTGATGCTTAAAAAAGATATTTCCAGATATAGATTTTGTGAAAATTATCAAATATTCGAAAAAAAATATTTTATATATAAAATAACTTTACTTAAAAGTACGTAAAAGCGAATATCAAAGAAAAATAAAAGGAAATGAAAAAACCTAAAAACATTATGAAGAAATATGTATTCAAGTTCTTATTGTTTGTAGTATGATAAAAGGGTAACTTCGATAAAATGCGAAGATATCGCGATTTTTAGTTGGGAAAGTGAGGGAAAGGATAATGGCAAAAAAGGGTAAACGAAGTAGTATCATGGTCAGGATATTCGGTGGATTTATCGTAATAACGCTAATCGCTGTTGGACTATTACTATTTACATTATCGAGAATCCATTCAATGGCAAATGATGCCGGAAGCCTGGACAACACATATCTTCCTCTTTACAAACAAACAAACGCTGTATTTCTGGACAGTGAAAAGGAAATCGCGACGCTGCGTGCCTATGTTATTACGGGAGATGAAGCACAAGTCGAGAAATTTACAGCACTTGCAGAAGAATCGACACAGATATATGATAAATTGATCGCTAGTTCTACATCGGAAGAAGGGGCGAAGGTGATCACAGAAGCAAAGGACCTGCATAGTACCTATGTAAAGGATGCGACTGAAAGTCTTATTCCTGCAGTGCAGGAAGGGGACAAAGACAAAATTCTGGATATCATGAAAAATCAGATGGTCCCGACTGCTGCTGCACTGGATGGTAAACTGAATGATTATCAGACACGAGGGGAAACGCAGATGTCAGAAATGCTGGGAGGGGCTTCTGCAGCAGCATCAATGACAGAACAGATTGTTATTTTTGCTTTGATCGGATTCTGTATCGCAGCAGTTATATTAAGCTTTGTGATTGCAAGAATTATTATCAAACCAATTAAGATCATGCAGGATGGATTGCTGAAAGCTGAGGAAAATAATGATCTGACAATGCGGGTTATTATAAAAAGCAATGATGAAATTGGTGCAATGGCGGATGCACTTAACAGCTTTATGAATAAGATCCGGAGTTCAATCAAACAAGTATCGGAAAGTGCACTCAAGGTCGATGATTCGGTATCTTCGGTAAAAGGGAATATCAATCATCTGAATGGCTATATTGAAGATATATCAGCAACAACACAGGAATTATCAGCCGGAATGGAAGAAACGGCTGCTTCTACAGAAGAAGTTACTGCTACAATCGGGGAAATCAGCAAAGCAATGCAGGCTGTTTCACAGAAAGCGCAGGATGGCGCAGAAACGGCGGATGGAATCAATCATCGCGCGATGGAACTGCGAAGAGACTTTGAAAAAGCACAGATGGACAGTCATCAGATTCGGGTACAGGTGCAGGAAAAACTGGAGAAATCGCTGGAAGAATCAAAGGCGGTAGACAAAATCAATGAACTTGCAAACGGAATTCTCAACATTGCAAGTCAGACAAATCTGCTGGCACTCAATGCATCCATTGAGGCTGCCAGAGCGGGAGATGCAGGAAAAGGCTTTGCAGTTGTTGCAGGTGAGATTGGGAAGCTTGCAGAGGAATCGACCAGAACCGTGAATCAGATGCAGGAAATTAATCAGCAGGTATTTGCTGCGGTAGAAAGATTATCTGAAAATGCAAAGGAACTGATGCAGTTCGTAGAAGTTAATGTAGCGGGAGATTATCAGAAGATGCTTGCTGCGACAGGAGATTACAAAAATGATGCAGGCAAGATCAGTGATATCGTTATGGAACTGAGTTCCATTTCACAGGAGCTGCTTGCGTCGGTTGACAATATTTCTGTTGCCATTTCAGGTGTTGCGACTGCAACAAATGAAGGCGCAGAAGGCACAACAAATATTGCAGGGCGCGCTGGAGAATCTGCACAGGAATCCGGAAAGACTGTAAGTGAGACAGGAAGAGTAAAGGAAGAAGTTGAAACACTTATGGCGGCGATCGGAACCTTTAAGGTATAAAATGATACAGGCATCGATCTTGTAAAAAAGTTTTATCCGATCAATAACATTCCCGGTCAAATGGATTGTTATCCGGGAATGCTTATTGATGAAGAGGTTTCATCATGCAGGCTTTTTATTTTGCGTAAATATAAGAATTTCTTTTTGTTTTTATGTAGTGTGACAGCTTCATTCCGGCAAAATAGAAATTCTTATTTTATTGCAGGGATTGGTTAAGCATACAAAACGGAGCAGAAAAACATGTCGACACAAATACTTTATTTTATAGGGTTGTTTCTGGTAGTTATATATATTCTTATGGGATTTGATGATTTTATCTGGGACCTTGTGACACTGACCTTCAGGCGGCAATACCAGAAACAGAGACTTGATTTCAAAGAACTGAATTCCAAACCTCCGAAACTGCTTGCATTTGCGGTAGCTGCCTGGCATGAGGATAATGTTCTGGGGGATGTGGTTTCCAATATTGTGGAATCAACGGATTACCCAAAGTCCATGTACCACATTTTTCTGGGGGTTTATCCCAATGATGCGGCCAGTATTCAGGTAGCCAGAACACTGGAACTGACCTATCCGAATGTACATATGGTGATCAATGAAACGCCAGGGCCAACTTCAAAGGCACAGAATCTGAATTATGTGATTAAGCAGATCCAGCAGTTTGAGAGGGAAAAAGGTTATAAATTTGCTTCACTGACAATTCATGACTCAGAAGATGTGGTTCATCCGCTTGAGCTGAAAGTGACAAACTATTTACTGGAAACACATGAAGCAATGCAATTTCCAGTATTTCCCATGATGAAGATGCCAAAGTTCAATAACTTTTTTCAGAATCTTACCACAGGGACATATGCAGACGAGTTCGCAGAAAATCATTTTAGCACCATGGTCAGCAGATATACGGCGAAGGCTTTTGTTCCGTCTGCAGGGACCGGATTTACCCTTTCGAGAAAAACTCTTGAGAGCTTTGGTGAAGACTATGTTCTGCCAAAGGACAGTCTGACTGAAGATTACCGCCTCTCTCTGACGCTTTATGAAAAAGGGATTCAGATGTACTACGTTCTGGAAAAAGTACCAAGAATTAATAAGAAAGGGAAGAAAGTCTGGGATTTTGTGACAACACGTTCTATCTTTCCGAATACCTTTAAAACAGCGGTCAAGCAAAAGACGAGATGGATTCTTGGAATTACAATGCAGTCTTTTGGATTACGGGATATTTTTGGGATGAAAGGAATCAGGTTCAGCGGGAGGTATTCTCTTTATAAAGATCTGAAAGCAAAAATAGGAAATTTGCTGGTTCTTCTGGGATATCCTGTCTTAATCTATTTTTTGCTCTCCCTATTTGTTCCATTGACACCCATTTATCCAAAAGGAACATTGTCCTGGTATCTTTGCCTGATCGTTACGGCTATGATGATTGAACGTCAGATTTTTCGAAGTGTGGCGATTTATAATGTGTATGGAATGCGCAGTGTGTTTTTTGCCTGTCTGTTTCCACCTCTTCTGCCCATTCGATTGGTGTGGGGCAATATTATTAATCTGACAGCTACCATCAGAGCTTATAAGCAAAGATTATTCGAAACGGAACAAAAGAAAAATCAGCTTATGGCAGAAGAAATCAAACACAATCCGGAAGATGATCCGGAGATTCATGAAAAGCAGATTCCAATAGAAAAACAGAAGCAAAAAGAGTTTGTCTGGGCAAAAACAGACCATGAGTTCATTGAAAAGAAAATACTGAAAAATTATCACAGGACAATTGGAGATATACTGCTGCAAAAGGGTTATATTTCTGCTGATCAGCTGAAAGAGGTATTAAAGGAGACCAGAGAAAAAGAAGAACGCATTGGTACCTATCTGGTCAGGAAAGGATTGATCAATGAAGAAGAGCTTCTGGATGCGCTTTCAGAAGTGAAACATATTCAGTACATTTACTCTGCTCATCTGGAGGATTTTTCTTTGTGGCAATATGCATCTGCATTTGAGGAACAATTATTACGGCAGCTGCATGTATTGCCTGTAATACGTATGCAGGATGGATATGTTATCGCTTTTTGTGAAGAAAGTCCGGAGCATGCGCAGACTGTTTTGAAAGAACGGTATGGAATCAGAGTTCAGGCTGCCTTTCTCTCTACAGAGGCAGTAAGAAAGGGACTGAATCTGATGTACACAAAAAATACACCTGAAATTCCTGCATACAGGATGATTCAGAACATGCTGGAGCAGGGTCGGATTAGTGCGGAACAGGCAATCATTCTGCGCAATTATCACTATAAACTGGGTATTCCGGAAACAAAGCTTCTGGAAATAATGGGACTGAGCCAACAGGAAGAAAATGGTAATGCTGCGCAGGCAACGGAGGAAAAACGGTGAAAAAAATATTGGTAATTTTCGGAACCAGACCGGAAGCGATCAAGATGTCCCCCTTAGTTAAAGAACTGCAGAAAAGACAGGATATCTGCTGCAAGGTTTGTGTCACAGCACAGCATCGGCAGATGCTGGATCAGGTGCTTACGATATTTGGAATCATACCGGATTACGATCTGGACATCATGAAAGCAAGACAAACCTTATCACAGATTACAACTGCTGCACTTCTTGGATTGGAAGAAATTCTGCTACAGGAAAAGGTAGATCTTATTCTGGTACACGGGGATACGACAACCACCTTTGTTGGGGCACTGGCAGCCTTTTATCATCAGATTCCGGTAGGACACGTAGAAGCAGGACTGCGCACCTGGAATAAATATTCTCCTTTTCCGGAAGAAATGAATCGGCAGATGGTGGATCGTATTGCAACGTTGTTTTTTGCACCAACAGAAGAAAGCAGAAAAAATCTTCTGCTTGAAAACATCGATGATTCCATGATCTGTGTGACCGGTAATACAGCGATCGATGCACTGGCTATGACAGTACAGAAAAATTATACGCATCCGCAGCTGGAGTGGGCAAAAGGAAGTCGGCTGATTCTTTTGACTGCACACAGAAGAGAAAATCTCGGAGACGCCATGAAACATATTTTTCATGCAGTCAGGAGAATTACGGAAGAATTCGAAGATGTAAAAGTAATTTATCCGATACATCTGAATCCCGTTATCAGAGAAACTGCAGAAGAAATATTTGCGGGAAGTGAAAGAGTCAGATTAATTGAGCCCCTGGATGTAATTGATTTTCATAATTTTTTAAGCCACGCATACCTTGTTATGACGGACAGCGGCGGAATTCAGGAGGAAGCACCTTCCCTGGGCAAGCCGGTACTGGTACTGAGAGATACCACAGAGCGGCCGGAGGGGGTAGCTGCAGGAACGTTAAAACTGGTGGGGACAAAGGAAGAAGATATTTATCAGGATACTGCGAAGCTTCTGCGGGATCCGGATACTTATCTGAAAATGAGCGAAGCGGCAAATCCTTATGGAGACGGAAAGGCAAGTATCAGGATTGCAGATGCGGTGGAGTCCTATTTCGAAAGCGGGAAACCTCATTTTCAATAATGACACGGGAGATATTTGAACTGCGTGATTTTGAGAGCAAATATCAGAATAGAAACCTTCTGAAAGGATGATAAAAGGCATTAGAAAAGTCTGAATATGTTATAATTACAGGCGGAACTAAAATGGATAGAAGGAACAAGTCATATTGATTGAATCATTGGAACATCAAAAGAAAAACGCAGCAGGAGGATCAGAGAAGATGCCATTTATTAATGCAAAAGTGAGTGCAGCGATTTCACAGGAACAGGAAAAGCAGTTGAAAGAAAGATTGGGGCAGGCAATTACAGCCATCCCGGGGAAAAGTGAACAGTGGCTCATGATTGGTTTTCAGGATAATTATCATTTGTATTTTCGAGGTGACAATTCCCAGCCATCGGCATTTATTGAGGTTCAAATATATGGAAATTCGAATCCGCCGGCATTTGATAAGCTGACAGGTGAAATCACCCGCATATTCAATGACATATTAAAAATAACATCGGATCATATCTACATCAAATATTCTCCGACATCCGACTGGGGTTGGAACGGGAGCAATTTCTGAGAATCGTTTCAAATCTCTTTTCCGGCAGGTGCAATTTTATGAGTAAGACCTTCCTGCAAATTGCTGACATCACAGGCAACAGACTAAAAACTGTTATTGTCTGCGGAACGGGGCAAATGTTATGATAAATTGGTAAGTATGCAGAATATTCATTTATGGGAAGCATACTGTCAATCAAATGGATTTGGGACAGAAATACAGGAAGATTTTTTGATTGGATTAAGAAGGCTATCATAAAAATACTGGAGGGTATAACAACGTGGGGAATTACAAAATATTTGAAGCTGGAAAAGACCAAAATGGTAAAACTGTTGTTTTGGGAACAATGAGTGGCAGGCTGATTGAACAGGATGGACTGAAGTTCAAGGACATGGCAGGAACAGGAGAACTGCTGCCTTATGAAGATTGGAGACTTTCGGATGAGGTGAGGGCCAAAGATCTGGCAGCAAGACTTGACATTGCGGAAATTGCAGGATTGATGCTGTATTCTGCGCATCAGTGTGTTCCGGCATCTGTTCAGGGTCCGTTCATCGGACATTACAATGGGAAAAGTCTTGCAGAAAGCGGCGCAAAGCCTTTTGATCTGACGGATGAACAGAAGAAATTTCTGGAAAGTGATCATATCCGCCATGTACTGCTTGCGATACTCGATACACCGGAACATGCTGCGGGATGGAATAATGAATTGCAAAAGAAGGCAGAATCACTTCCGTTTGGCATACCGGTCAATATTTCGTCTGACCCAAGGCATGGAGAGTCTTTTGCAGGAGCAGAATTTAAAAGTACGGGAAGCGGTGTATCGATTTGGCCGGAAGGTATCGGCATGACTGCACTTCATTCAATTGAAACCGTTAAGGAATTCGCCAAAACGGCTGCAATCGAGTATCGTGCGATGGGGATTACAACAGCGCTCTGGCCACAAATTGACCTGGCGACAGAGCCAAGATGGATGCGGCTGGAAGATACTCCCGGTACAGACCCGGAAAATAACATTGCCATGGCAAAGGCATACTGTGACGGGCTGCAGACAACAGAAGGAGAACCGGATGGCTGGGGAAAAGACAGTGTAATTGCAATGGCCAAGCACTGGCCTGGCGGCGGCACAGGTGAAGGCGGGCGAGATGCTCATTATGCTTTCGGATGCTATGCAGTTTATCCAGGGGGCAGGTTTGAAGACCATCTGCGTGTCTTTACAGAAGGTGCTTTCGCGCTGGATGGGCCAACCGCAAAAGCAGCAGCCTTGATGCCATACTATACGGTGTCATGGGACATGGATGCTAAAAATCATGAAAATGTAGGGAATTCCTATAGCAGATATTTGATTTATGATCTGCTGCGTGAGCGTTATGGTTATGACGGCGTAGTATGCACAGATTGGGGGATCACACAGGATCCGGCAGATACGATTGAAGGCTTCGGTTCGAGATGCTATGGCATGGAGAAACTGACAGAAGCGGAAAGACATCTTCGCATTATTATGAACGGGGTAGATCAGTTTGGAGGGAATAATCTGGTAGAGCCGGTTGTGGATGCCTATGACATTGGCTGCAGAGAGTATGGCGAGACATTTATGCGGGCACGCTATGAAGAAAGTGCCGTCAGACTGCTCAGAAATATGTTTCGTCTGGGTCTTTTCGAAAATCCGTATGTCGATCCTGACAAAGCAGGGAAAATAGTCGGCTGCAGCGCATTTCGCGCAAAAGGCAGAGCGGCACAGGCAGAATCATTGGTACTTCTGAAGAATAATGGAAATATATTGCCACTTACAAAAGGGATGAAGATCTGGTGCCCGGAAAGACAAATTGGAGAACGGATGGGGTTCATGCGCCTTATGAGCCCGGAGAAAAAATTCATGCCGCTGCAGCCTTCGGATATGCCGGAGGGTATTGCATTGACGGATGATCCGGAAGAAGCAGATTGTGCAATCGTCTTTATGGAAAGTCCATTATCCGATAACGGATACAGCAGTACAGATCTGCAAAATGGCGGGAATGGTTACATCCCGATTCCACTGCAATACAGACCCTATACTGCGGTTTCTGCCAGAAAAGTCAGTATAGCAGGTGGAGATTTCAGAGAGAATTTTACCAATAGAAGTTATTATGGAAAGACGGTGCATATCGCCAATGAACAGGATCTTGACAATGTGATCCTGGCGCGAACGAAAATGAAGGACAAACCGGTCATTGTGATTATCAGTATGCACAATCCCTGTGTTCCTGCAGAATTTGAACCATATTGCGATGCGGTTTTTGCAGAATTTGGCACGGAAAAAGAGGTTATGTTTGATATCTTGATGGGCAGGATGCAGGCAGGCGGCGTATTACCTTATAATCTGCCAAAAGACATGGACACAATTGAAAGACATGCCGAGGACACACCGGATGATTATGAGCCTTACACTGATTCGAAAGGAAATATATACAAACGTGGCTACGCAAAGAAATAAAGTGGATACCGGAATTTTATTTGAAATACGGCTATCAGGAAGTCTTTGCGCTGGAGCAGTATCCGGTAACGGGAAAACGGCATTATTATACCAAAAATCTATAAATTCAAAGCTTCATCATGCAGGAGCATTGCAGAAAATGCCCGGGAAGGATTCAATGGAAAAAAAGGCTTTTATCAAAACACTGGAGAAACGTTTTGGGGATAATATGCAGCATCATTCGGATCTTAAATGGAGTGATGTACAGGCGGCACTTGAAAAAAGTGACCGGGTGGAGATTCTCATGCGGATGGAGAAGATGGATGGCGAACCGGATGTAGTAGGATACAAAGATGGAAGATTCTGGTTTTATGATTGCAGTCCGGAATCTCCCACGAAGAGAAGGAGTGTCTGCTATGACGAAGCGGCATGGAATGCAAGGGAGGAAAATAAGCCGGTCAGTAGTGCCGAAAAGATGGCCGGAGAGATCGGTGCAGACATTCTGAATGAGGAAGATTATCTGTATCTGCAGGGACTGGGAGAGTTCGATGTGAAGTCGCAGTCATGGATTCTGACGGATACCGGTTTTCGCAAAAAAGGGGACGCTCTTTTTGGGAGTAAGTGTCATGGCAGAACATTTATTTATTGCAATGGCGTACAGTCTTATTATCGTATCAGAGGGTTTCGGTGTAAAATCATGATCTGATTCTTGCGATATTCCAAGGGGGAAAGTGTGAAGGAACTAAACGTCATACATAAAAAAGATTCCATTCATGTCAGCAAAGCAAATGGAACGGATGTGAATTATTATATTTTTGATGAGGCAGAGATTCATGTGAACAGCATCAGGCCGCATACGATTCAGGAATGGCATTATCATGAGCACATTTCAGAGAATCTGCTCATGATAAAAGGAAAATTGTTATGCCGCTATCTTGATCCGGAAAAAAGCGAGCAGGATTTATATGTAGCGGAAGGGGATCTGATCGATATCGGCAACAGTGCTCATACCTTTGAGAATGATACGGAGGATGTGGCCGAATTTATCATATTCAGGTATGTGCCATCCGGCATCAACAAAAGAGAAATGATCAAAAATGATAAAACGGTAGTAGATCCGATTAATTTTGCTCATGCCGGTCTTTAAAATGTGTGGAACAGTTTTTTCGTATGATATTAAGAATGTAAGCGAATGACCAAAGAGGAGAACGAACCAATGATACAATCAATTGTGCATATTGCAATCGTGGTAAAGGATTATGACGAAGCAATCGATTTTTATACGAAAAAACTGCATTTTGAATTAGTGGAGGATACTTATCAGCCGGAGCAGGACAAAAGATGGGTAGTGGTATCTCCGCCTGGATCAAATGGGACGACCATACTGCTTGCAAGAGCTTCGAAATCTGCGCAGGAGCCTTTCATCGGGAACCAGGCAGGCGGAAGGGTTTTTCTGTTTCTGGGGACGGATGATTTCTGGAGAGATTATCATGAAATGAAGAAAATCGGAATTGAATTCGAAAGGGAGCCGAAGGAGGCGGATTACGGAACAGTAGCTGTTTTCAAAGATCTGTATGGGAATTTGTGGGATCTGGTACAGTTTCGTCCGGATCATTCGATGTATCAGCGGGTAATCATACAATAGACCATTATGTATTTTATTGAGGCTGTATGATCCAAACTGATTTGTAAAAAGAAAAAAGGTGCTCTGATAAAATAATTTATACCTGGAAGTAAATTGAAAATAAAAAAAATGCATGCTATATTACAAATATAAAAAAGAAATGGAGGCAAAGAGATGAATCAGTGCTTTTTTGAGAATACAATTTTAGACCGTCTGCCAATCTCTCTATCCGGCATTACGCATGTTTTAATTCAGTCTGCGCTGGAAGTCTGCCCAAAATTGAATATTCAAAAAAGTAGTAAGTAAACTTTGCCCATATCATAAATCAAAATCTTGTGCCTGAGTAAAGAACTTACTCAGGTTTTTTAATCCAATGGGAGAAAAGCTTTCTTTGGAAAATGCAGGTGACAGATTTGAACTGAATGATTGGCTGCATGTTTTCTTGAAATTGCATTTTGCATAATCTGCAAGGATACAGGAAGTTAGAATCTGTTTCAGGTAATAACGGATCGCATGCACTGCAGTGAAATAAAATTCTCTTAAGGATAATATGAAACAAAATCGTGCGAAAACAGCACGATTTTGTTCTGGATCAGAAAAGACCTGTGTAAGAAAACTTACACAGGTCTTTTTGCGGTTAAGGGCATGTCTGCAAAGGATAACAGTAAATGAAAAACGGATATGCAAACAGAGAGAGGTAAATATGATACAGATAGCATGCAATGAATTAAAAAAATATTATGGAACAGATCTGATTCTGGAAAATGTAAATATAGAGGCAAGCGAGGGAGACTGCATTGCCATTGCAGGTCTGAACGGCTGTGGAAAATCAACGGTGCTGAAAATGATCACAGGACAGGAAAAATGTGACGGGGGATCGATCGCAGTTCGAAAGGGAGCAGCAGTGGGCTATCTGGAGCAGCTGCCCAAATATGATGAAATGATGACGGTAAACGATGTATTGTGGATGGCATTTGAAAAACAGGTAGCAATAAAAGCACAGATAGAAATTCTGGAATCAGAAATGGGAAAGCTTGACGAAACTGCTTTGGAAAAAGTACTTCTTCGCTACAGCAGGATATGTGAGGAGTATGAAAGTCTGGATGGCTATCGGACGCAGGAAAGACTTGAGCGAATCTGCAGTGGACTGAAAATAGAAGAGGATTTTCTCAAACATAAATTTGAATCTTTAAGCGGGGGAGAAAAAACGCTGGTAGGTCTTGCCAAAGTGTTATTACAAAATCCGGATATTCTCATTCTGGATGAACCGACCAATCACCTGGATTTGGGAATGCTGCAATGGTTGGAAGAATATATAAAAGCATACAGAGGAACGGTACTGATCGTATCGCATGACCGCTATTTTCTGGATAAAACGGTCAATCAGATCATAGAGATCGAAAATGGGAAATCAGAATTGTATCATGGTAATTTTTCCTATTACAGCAAAGAAAAGAAAAGAAGAAGAGAAGCACAGCTTGCGGAGTATAAAGAACAGCAAAAAAAAATAAAAGAAATGGAAAGAGCAATCAGGCAGATGCGTGATTGGGCCGCAAGAGCAGACAATGAAAGTATGTTCAAAAGAGCGCAGTCCATGCAGAACAGACTCGATCGCATGGAAAAAGTTGAAAAACCAAAAACATCCGGAAAAACCCTGTTGGTTGATTTTGATGATGATGAAAGATCCGGAAAAGATGTAGTGTATATGCAGGATGTTAATAAGTGCTTTGGTGAAAAAGAGCTTCTGTCAGATTTCTGCATGGATATATATTTCAAGGAGCATGTTGGAATCATCGGAAAAAACGGATGTGGAAAAACAACGCTTTTAAAGATACTCATGGGAAAAGAAAAAGCAGATTCTGGAGTCATAAAAATCGGATGCAGCCTTCAAATCGGATATTTGCCGCAACAGGTCACATTTTCGAATGAAGAAAAAACAGTTTTGGATACATTTCGTGAAGATTTATCCATAGATGAGGGAAAAGCACGGGAACTGCTTGCAAAGTATTTATTCCGGAATGAGCAGGTATTTAAAAAAGTGAAAAATCTGTCAGGCGGAGAAAAAAGCAGATTATTACTTGCAAAACTGATGCAAAAGGAAGTGAATTTCCTGATTCTGGATGAACCGACCAATCATCTGGATATTACTGCAAGAGAGAGTCTGGAAGAAGCACTGCTTCTATTTCAGGGAACAATATTGTTTGTATCGCATGACCGATACTTTATCAACCGGATTGCAACGAAGATAGTAGAAATAGAAGATCGGAGATCGGTTACTTACGCGGGGGATTATGATTCCTATCAGGAAGAGAAGGCAAAACTGAAAAAGGCAGCTTTTTTCGAAGAAAAGGCGCCCAGAAACGAGAAACCTGCAGAAATAGAAGAGAACCTGGCTATTGTGAAAAAAAGTGGAAATAACAAAAGAATATTCCTTGAAAAAGAGATCGGTAAGTTGGAAGAAGAAATTGCTGGTATAAAGGAAAGGCAGCGCGTGACAGAAGAACATTTTGATGAATGGATGCTGCTGGAAGAGCGAAGAAAAAGTACAGAAGAGTTATTAGAGAAACAAATGGAGATGTGGATGCGAATTTGCAACTGAAAAATTATTATTTTATTGTTATGTTTTAAAATGATATACTGTTCATGAAGGCAAAATACAGATATCCTGTTAGTACGAAAAACAATAATTCAGAGGAGGCATGATATTATGTTGAACGAAAAAATAACGAAACTGATCAATGATCAAATCAACATGGAGTGGTATTCTGCGTATTTTTATCTGGATATTCAAAATTATTATGTTGATCAGGAACTGAACGGCTTTGGCAATTGGTTTAATATCCAGACACAGGAAGAACGTGATCATGCCATGTTGTTTATTAAATATTTGCAGAATAATAATGAGAAAATTGTTTTGCAGGATATAAAAGCACCCAATATGTCATTTGCTGATTTCAGAACACCTGCAGTCGCGGCGTTTGAGCATGAACAGAAGGTTACGGCTTCTATCAATAACATTTATGCAGTTGCCTATGAAGGGAAAGATTTCCGCACGATGCAGCTGCTGGACTGGTTCGTCAGAGAGCAGAATGAGGAAGAAAAGAATACCGAGAGTATCGTAAAAAGGTATGATCTGTTCGGAAGTGATCCCAAAGGCCTTTATCTGCTGGATAATGAGCTGACTACGCGTGTTTATACGGCACCTTCTCTGGTGATCTGACAGGGAATTAACATTTTTAGAATCTTTTATTAATATAATTAATCCAAACTAAAATAACAGATAAGACCTGGGACAGAAGCCATAATGCTTTTGCTGCCAGGTCTTTTCTTTATACAAAAACTGTAATAAAGGAAATTTTTAAAATAAATATCAGGCAGATTTTTCGTATAAATAAGTTGCCATATTTGTGCCACATTTTTTGTAGATAATACAATTGTAATCAGAAAGTGATGTATACACCGTAAGAAAAAAAATGATAAAATGATAAGGAGGTAATATTATGATGTATTACAGAGGAATTGGTGGTTTGAATCGCTGTATGGAAGGCGGACTGGGGTATATGGGTGGCGGAGCCGGTGGTTTTCTGATGATGGCAGGGATGATTATTATTACTGCTTTCGCAGCAGCATTTATAATCATGCTGATCAGAAGAAGCAGAGCAGATGCTGCAAATGCAAAGAACAGTGAAGCAATGAGCCTTTTGAATGAGCGCTTTGCAAAAGGAGAGATTACAGAGGAAGAATACAGCAGAATGAAAAAAGTGCTGCGTACCTGAAAATGATGAAATCCGAAGGTATCAGACTGTTTTTGGTATCATAAGGGTGGGGTGATGAATATGCGCTATACCGTGCTAATCGTTGAAGATCAACAGGAAATCAGCAGCATTGTCGCAAAGTATCTGGAAAATGAAGGTTACGAGACGCTTTGTGCAGCAAATGGTCTGGAAGCATTGGAATTATTTGGCAGCAATCGGATTCATCTCACCCTCCTTGATATTATGATGCCGGGAATTGACGGATTTGATGTATTGCGTGAGATCCGAAAAACATCAGAAGTCCCGGTTATTTTCCTGACGGCCAGAGCAGAGGAAATTGACAGATTGAAAGGATTTGACATTGGAGCGGACGATTATGTCGTTAAACCTTTTAGTGTGAAAGAAGTTGTTAAAAGAGTTAACGCATTGATAAAAAGGACCTATCATCAAAATGATGAGATGGTATATCGATATGAAAATCTGCGTCTTTATGCAGAAAGTATGAAATTATATAAGGATGAGACTGAAATTCCGATTACAGCTGCTGAATTCAAACTTCTTCAGACACTGTTTCGGAATCAGGGACAGGTTTTGTCCAGGGATCAGCTGATCAGCCAGGCATATGGGTACGAATATGAAGGCTTTGACAGAACGATAGACAGTACCATCAAAAGACTGCGGCAGAAAATGGAAGACGATCCGAAAAAACCAAGATTTCTGCAGACAAAATACGGAGCAGGTTATTTGCTTGGAGGTAATGAAAATTGACAATCAGAAGGCAATGGCTCATTATCCTGACAATAACGGCGGTGTTGGCGGTTTCAGTCAATTCATTGATTTTGAATTCACTGACCAATCAATATTTTTTGTCCTACAATTCTGAGACATATAACTATCATGTGAATCAGATTAAACAGATTGCGGTAAATGCACTGTCAGATGATAGCTATACCCGGCAGCAATTGTCTGTTCAGTTGGAATCACATTTGGATGATCCGATTATCAGCATCAAATTATATGATGCAAATGGTGATCTGATCGCAAGTGCGCAAAATGTATCCGGTTCCGGTTATGGCATGATGAATGGAATGATGAGCAGGATGATGCATGCAAATTCGGAAGAAGTAGATAGTTTTGACATTTCTGCCGGCGGCGCAGTTACCGGGGTGCTTCATATTACCAGGTACAGTACTTTGAATCAGTCAGCGGTAGCTACCAGATTTCGATATGCTTTGATTCGGAACAGTCTGCTCTCTTTTCTGATCGTTTTGTCCTTACTCAGTCTGATCGGTATATTTGTCAGTAAGAGGCTGGGAAAAGATCTGACTGACACGAGTATGCTTGCCATGCGAATTGATATGGGTGAACAGCCTCGTTATGAACCTTCAAGAGTCAGAGAGATCAGAGTCATACAAACCAGTCTGGAAGAACTCCAAAATCGACTGAAAATAAGGCAAAAAGGAAGAAAGCGAGTGATTGATGAGTTTGTTCATCAGACAAGAACACCACTCAGTATCCTGAAAATGCATCTGGAAGGATTGGGGGATGGGATCATTACAATGTCCGGGGAGGAAATCAAAGTTTGTCAGACACAAATTGATGATCTTTCTGCAATTATTTCCAACATGAGTATGCTGCTTGACGCAGACAGGCCGCTGCAAGAAGTAAAGGCTGAGCAGTTTGATCTGCATATAATGCTGCAGCAGATTATTAACGGAATGAAAGTGGCCTACGATAACAAGAAGATTAATCTGCATTTGAATCGTTCTGACAAAGCAGTCATTACGACAGATAAATACAAGCTCAGCCAGAGCATTTATAATCTGCTGGCCAATGCATATAAGTTTACAGATCCAAATGGTGAAGTTATGGTGTCCTATGAATTGACGGATACAGCCATATCCATTTATATCAGAGATTCGGGAATTGGAATAGCCAAAGAAGATATGCCACACTTATTTGACGCCTATTACAGGGGAAAAAATGCAGAAAGAACTTCGGGAGACGGGTTGGGATTGTATGTGGTGAAAGAAAATGTAGAACAGATGGGCGGCACAATAGCAGTTCATTCTAAGCAGGGAGCAGGAAGTGAATTTATACTGACAATACCTGTGCAGTGTCCGGCAGAATGCTGAGCATTGCACAGGTATTATGGCATTCCAATATGGAAGAGGCCGTCCTGATTGGTTTGCAGAAAAGGATCCCGCAGATACTGAATTGATCTGCGGGATCTTCTGTTTTATCGTTGTCTCTTTTTCGTTTCGGCAAGTCTGTCCTCGATTGCCTGGTTAATTATCTTCAGAGTTTTAATCCGTGCATATTTTTTATCGTTTCCTTCAATGATGTTCCAGGGAGCAAAACTGGTAGAGGTATACTGTAACATATCGTCTACAGCTTCCTCATATTGCGGCCATTTCTCACGATTCCGCCAGTCTTCCTCTGTGATCTTCCATTGCTTGGAAGGATCCTTCTGACGCTCTTCGAAACGTCTGAGTTGTTCATCATTACTGATATGAATCCAGAATTTAATGATAATGGCACCCCAGTCGTACAACTGGCGTTCAAAATCATTGATTTCTCCATAAGCTCTCTGCCAGTCACCGGCAGAACAGAAACCTTCAATGCGCTCTACCATCACACGCCCATACCAGGTTCGATCAAAAATCGCAACATGACCGTCCTTGGGAAGTCTTTTCCAGAAACGCCACAGGAAATGTCGCAGTTTTTCATCCGGAGTAGGGGAAGCGATTGGCATAACCTCGTAGCCGCGCGGATCAAGCGCTTCGGATACCCGTTTGATATTACCGCCCTTTCCGGCAGCATCCCATCCTTCGTAAGCGATAATGACGGGAATTTTTCGCAGATATAGTTTGTTATGCAGGTCAGACAGTTTATTTTGTTCCTTTTTCAATGCTTTTGTATATTCTTCATCTGTAAGTGTCTGACTCAGATCTACATTGGATAATTTTGTCATGGGGACAAAATTATACTGTCCGGGCATGATAATGGCAGACTGTCGTTTTGCAGCCTCATCCCGTTCGGCTTTGAGCTTCAGTGCAGTTTGCATGGTATCATTTACAATTGAGAAGACCTGATAACAGCAGGTTTTCTCATCCATACCGGAAACAGCATGCCAGGGTGCATTTGGTGTATTGGTATATTCCAGCATCTGTTTATAAACGTCATAATATTTATCATATTGACGACAGCTTTTCTCGTCATTTTCGTTAACACGCCAGCTGGTACTTTTATGTGCCCGCAGCTTTTCCATTCTTTTTTGCTGTTCTTTCTGACTGATATGAATAAAAAATTTGATGATCAGATAACCATTATCCGTAAGGCCGCGTTCAAAATTAATGATTTCAGTCATATGGCGGATATTGGTGAGTTCATCTACTTTATTTTCAATCCGTAGATTACTGACTTCCTGATACCAGGAACGGTCCATGATGGACATACGGCCTGCGGATGGAATCGTCAGCCAGTGGCGCCACATGACGGGTTCCCGCAGCTCTGGAGCAGTTGGCGGCTGTGTGTTGACCATAGTAAACCAGCGTGGATCAAAATTCAGGATAAGCTTTGAAATGATACTGCCTTTTCCCGCCGCTTCCCAACCTTCGAACAGGATAATGACGGGAAGTCCTGCACTTTTTAAAGGGCCATCGCATGCAGCCAGCGAATCCTTCAGTGCACCGATTTTGCTTTTGTACTCCTCTTTGGACATCCTGTACTTCAGATCAACTTTCTCCAGCATACCTTTGTACCTCCCGGTTAGCGGCCATTCAACTCATCCAGTATCTTTGGCAGCAAAGCATCTACAGTATCATTAGGCAGTTGACAGGTTCCGGCATTATGATGACCGCCTCCGCCATATCTGTGACACAGCTCACCGATATCAAACTGTGAAGAACGATTTACGATTGATTTACCGATTGTCACAGCAGTGTTCTGCTTCTGGAAACCCCACATTACATGTACGGAAATTTCTGCTTCCGGATATAATGCATAGATCAGAAAGCGATTTCCGGTATAGATTATTTCCTCTTCTTTTAAAGGAATGACAACGACTTTTCCGTCTATATAATGTACACGCTGCAACTGCGCCTGAAACTGTTCCTGTTGAGCAAAATACAGGTTAACACGTTCTTTTACATCAGGAAGTTCCAATACCTCATCAATCGTGTGATCAAGACAATAATCAATCAGCTCCATCATAAGATCATAGTTTGAGATCCTGAAATCATGGAAACGTCCCAGGCCGGTACGTGCATCCATAAGAAAACCCATAAGAGTCCATCCCTGCGGATGCAGGATATCTTCCATACTGAACTGCGCAGAATCACATTTGTCAACAGCCTGCATGATTTCGGCTGTTATTCTGGGAAGATCTTCGGATCCACCAAAGTAACGGTATACGACATGTGCAGCACTGGGTGCCTGCGGATCAATGATATAGGATGGATCGGAAATTCCGGCTTCGGATTCACTCGAGTGATGGTCAAAAGCAAGATGGACACCAGGAACAAAAGGAAGGTTGGTGGTAATATCATGATCTGTAACAGGGATTTTTCCATCCTGCATATCTTTTGGATGTACAAATTTAATACTTTCGAGCATTCCCTTTTCCTTCAGGATCATTGCACATACAAGTCCGTCAAAATCACTCCGGGTAACCAACCGATATTTTTCTGACATTATTACTTTTCCCCCAATATTGTTATTTTTTCATTTATTTACTATTTTACTGCATTCTGAATTTCGTTGCAATAAGTGTTATATATTTGAGTGTTAATATATTATCGTAAAAACAAATCATGAAAGCAAAATAGGCATCGGATGCAGGATAGTATGAAAAGTAGATTCCAGGCATTGGTCAGTAATGAAGATACAGGGTATAATACAGTATATCAATTCATCAGATACGGAGGATTATGCTTGTGTTTTCCTATGATAATATTCAGAGATTCAATGGCACGGAAATGGCTATTTGCAAATATATTATTGCAAACAGTGATAAACTTCCATTCATGACCATTCGTGAACTTGCATGCGAACTGGGGGTATCTACATCGACGATCTTACGGTTTTGCAATAAGATCAACTGTAATAGTTATTCTGAATTCAAGGAAAAGTTAAAAAATACAGCAAAAGCGGAATCAGATATGGTTCCCAAAAGTGATCTGCAGGAGCTGCTTCATTATTTCCAGGGAACCAATACGAGTGCTTTTGAAGCAAAGATCAGTGAAGGCGCAGATATCATAAGAAGTGCAGATACGGTAGTATTTGTCGGACTTGGTTCGTCAGGAACACTGGCAAGGTATGGTGCAAGATATTTCTCAAATCTCGGTAAATTTTCGATTGGATTGGAAGATCCTTATTATCCGGTATCAGAAATTGTACAGCAGAAAACGGTGCTGATTGTGTTATCTGTTACAGGGGAAACGAAGGAAATTATAAAATTTGTGGAGAAATTTCAGGCAGGAAACAGCAAAATACTGAGTATAATAAATCAGCCGGAATCAACCATTTCCAGAATGTCAGACTGGAACATATCTTATTATACGGGAATTCAGCTGGTAAATGGCGGGTATAACGCAACTTCGCAGGTTCCGGTGCTGTTCCTGATGGAAGCACTTGCCAGAAGAATCTGAAAGAAAACAACCTGTTACTTGAAGCAAAACAGGATATTTCCTAGACTCAAAAGAAAAAGATTGGAAGGTATGATTATGACAGAACTGGAAAAGTGTATGCGAGGAGAAATTTATAATTGCCACGACGAAATCTTTTTGGAATATAAAAAGAATGCAAGAGATTTGTTGGCAGCATATAACAGATTATTATATGACCAGAAGACGCAGAAAAATGAGATTTTGCACAAGATGCTCGGAAATATCGGAAGCAATGTATCGGTTGGAACACCCTTTATCTGTGATTACGGATGCAATATCCATATTGGAAATAATGTTTCGATCAATATGAACTGTACGTTTGTGGACTGTAATCAGATAATGATTGGAAATAATGTTCTGATTGCCTCGAACGTGCAGATTTATACAGCAACGCATCCGGTTGAACTTATGGAGCGTCTGACACCGGATTGGACACCGGAAAGCGGAGAATATTTTTGCAGGACTTATGCACTGCCGGTTTCCATCGGAAATGGATGCTGGATTGGCGGCGGGGTTATTATTTTGCCGGGAGTTCATATTGGAGACGGCAGTGTAATCGGTGCAGGAAGTGTTGTAACAAGAGATATACCTGCTGATTGTGTCGCAGTCGGGAATCCCTGCCGTGTGATCAGAAATATAAATCGGAAAGCGGAATGATGGCAGAACAACTCTACTATTCGTAGGTAAACAGAACTGCATCATTTTGATATTCTGATAGCAGAAAGGAGTTACAAAATGAATCAGTATGTTACGGGTACAATTATAAAGCGGCTGCGGGAAAAAGCAGGAATGACACAGTTGGAACTGGCAGAAAAGCTTCAGGTAAGTGATAAAGCAGTTTCAAAATGGGAAACAGGAAAGGGCTATCCGGATATAACCCTGATCGAGCAATTGTCCGGAGCACTTGGTATTTCAGCACTTGAGCTGTTATCGGGGGACAGCATATCCAATACGAACAGAGCTTTTAATATGAGCAAAGTAAAGTTCTATGTTTGTCCAATCTGCGGAAATATTATTTCGGCAACGGGAGAAACTGTGATCAGCTGTTGCGGCATTACGCTGCCGCCGCTGGAAGCAGAGGAAGCAGATGATATACATGAGGTTACGATCGAACAGGTGGAGGATGAATATTTTGTATCGCTGCAGCATGAAATGACAAAGGAACATTATATTTCCTTCATTGCCGCTTTATCGGATAACGGAATACAGATGGTCAAGCTATATCCGGAAGGAAATGCTGAGGCACGTTTTAAAATAAACAAAATAAAAAAACTGTTATGGTACTGCAACAGACATGGATTATTTGCGCAAAAAATCAGCCGGATAAAGTAATCAGAAAAAAGTAAATTAATATTGTGAAATTTGGATGCCGATGGACTGTCATTTGTCCGTCGGTTTTTGTATAATTAAAATAAGATAATTTTGGAAAAATATATTATAACAGATATAATTGCAATCTTGCGCTGCAAGCATGTGGATGTGATTAAGATCTGATACCTGCAATATGCTGCTATTTTGCATAAAGTGCTGGGGGAAACCGAAAAGTGAGAGGTAAATTTTAATGAAATCAGAAAAAACACGCAAGCCTCGTTCCATTGGCAGAATATTCACGGTGACCTTTATCATAATGATTCTGATAATGGCGTTTGCAATCGGCTATCCGGTCTTTACGAGTTGGTATGATTCTGTCAGACAGGCTACCAATGAGCTGGCAGGAACATTAAATTATCAGACAAATGAAAAAATCGATTCATACATTCATGCTCCGATTGCGATTAATGAAGTCAATTATAAAATGCTGCAGGATGGGATGGTCGATCTGTCAGACGAAAAGAAGAGAAACAGTTACTTTATTGATGTGCTGTCAGCATATCAGGAAGACATTTACAGTTTCAGTTACTGTACTGCAGATGGAGATTATTATGGAGCAATTCGTAATAAAGATGGAAATATTGAAGTGATTAAAAATCTGGAAGAAACGAACAGGGAGACGAGATATTATTCTGTCAATGCGGATATGACGACAGGCAAGTATACGGAAACGACCAATCGGACGGCTCCGCAGATGGGTGACTGGTATCGGGCAGCAGTTATTGCCAGAACCGCAGTATTTTCGCCGGTATATAAATGTTCTTTTTTAAATGAAATGGCAATATCAGCGGTATATCCGATTTATGGGAAAAACGGCAGCTTAAAAGGCGTTCTGGCTTCCAGGCTTTTGCTTCCAAACATCAGTGATACACTTTCTGCAATTGTCAGAAACTATGGCGGATCAATTGCTATTGTAGAAAAAAGCAGTGGAAATTTGATTGCAAATTCATCTGATATTGCGAATTACGCTCTTTCGAATGATGGGAAACTGCTTCGGAAGGGATTGAATGTACTGCATAATCCGGCTTTTGATAAAGCATATCGTACATATTGTGATACGGGTGCGACAGAACTTTCTGTCGATGGACCAAATGGGAGGCTTTCGGTACATACGCAGGATTATCAGGAACTTGGGCTTGACTGGGTCATTTTATCTGCTATTCCTGAAAAGCCGCTTTCCGGGATCATGATGCGGAATCTTTATGTAACGATTTTTTTGTTGGGACTGATTGTTCTGGTTTCAGTTCTGGTTTTTTCGTTTGTAAGCAGGAAACTATTAAAGCCGATTGACAGATTATTATATGCTGCAGAAAAGTTTTCCGAAGGAGAACTGGATCGAAGGGCGCCTGTCGTTCGAAACGATGAGATCGGCAGAATTTCAGAAGCTTTTAATAAAGTTGCGGATGCATTACAGCAGACAGTAGAACATTTGAATGAAACGGTTGCTGCAAAAACAGCAGAACTCAATGACAGTAATGAAAAACTGCTTCTGATCCTGAACTCTACAGCAGAAGCAATATTCGGAACCGATCTGGAAGGAAAATGCACATTTTGCAATAACAGTTGTCTTCAATTGATGGGATATTCTGACTATAAAGCGCTTTTAGGTAAGAATATTTATCAGATTGTCCATACAGCAGGGGAAAAGGGGGCATTCAAAGCGAAACAGGAAACAGCAGCGGAGCGGACTGTTCAGGTGGACAGAAAAGTGCATATTGTCAATGATACTTTTCAAAAGGCTGATGGATCCTTTTTTGATGTGGAGTATCAAGTGCTTCCACAATTAAGAAACAGCGAAATCATGGGATTCGTGGTTTCTTTTGCAGATATCACGGAACGTAAGCAAAGAGATGAACGAATCCAATTTCTGAGCTGCCATGATTCCATGACGGGACTTACAAACAGAGGCTGCTTTGAACAGAGGCTGCAGGATATTGATGAACAGGAGGAAATGCCTGTCAGTATCATATATATAGATCTCAATGGGCTGAAAATGCTGAATGATATATTTGGGCATAGTTATGGAGATGCACTGATTATAAAAGCAGGGGAAGTTCTGGTGAATAACTGCCGCAAAGGGGATATTGCAGCACGTGTCGGAGGTGATGAGTTCTGTTTACTGCTTCCGGAGACAGGATTAGAGGATGCAAAAGGCATTGCAGCAAGGCTTAAGGAAGAATTTGCAGGTTACAGGATCAATGAGATTCCCTGTAGTATGGCGGTTGGGACTGCTGCAAAAACGGAAAGCTACCAGCAGATTGAAAAGGTCATGGAAGCTGCTGAAACCGAGATGTACAGGGAAAAGGTTATTTCAACAAAGCGTTTTGGCGTGGAGGCAATCAGAAGTATCATCAGTACACTTCATGAGCATTATCCGCAGGAGAAAAGGCATTCGGAAGAAGTTAGCAGATTATGCGGAGAACTTGGGGTGGCAATGAATCTTCCGGCACCTGAAATCAGAAAACTCAAAGATGCAGGATATCTGCATGATATTGGAAAGACTGTATTAGACGGCAGTATTATTTCCAAAGATGCAGAAGCATTGACAGAAGATGAAAATTATAATATGCGGCAGCATCCGGCTACCGGTTACAGACTGCTGAATTTATCAGAGGAAACACTTGATCTGGCAAACGGGGTATATGGTCATCATGAATTCTGGGATGGTTCCGGCTATCCAAAAGGACTGCGCGGAGAAGAAATCCCCTTGATCTCGCGTATCATCACTGTTGCAGAAACATATGAACGAATCAGAAATCAGGGAAATTACAGTATGGCAAGCATAGAAGAAGCACTGCGGGTTATCAGAGAAAATGCCGGAATCAAATTTGACCCTGTGATTGCAGAAAGTTTTATCAAAATGATCATGAGTCAAAAAGATAAAGAGTGACAGAAATGGCTGCATATGTGGTTCCGGGCGGCCTTACAGCAGGAAGGGAGTGTATTGATTTATATGAAAAAAAATACTGCGCAAAGCAAAGCATTGAAAATAACGGTTCACTATTTTCTGATCGGCTGTGCCTGGATCTTTTTTTCTGACAGGCTGGTTCAGGTAAGTTTTACCGAGCAAAGTCAGGTGTTCTACTATTCACTCGTAAAGGGAATTCTGTATGTGCTGATAACCTCCTTTCTGATCTATGGGCTTACATATCCGACGCTGAAAGAAGCACTGGATGTCCGCGAGGCACTGAAAAAAGCCAATATGGAATTACGGGAATCAAATGAACAATATAAGAAGCTTTACCAGGAATACAGTAAGAAACAGGCACTTTTGAAGTCATTGATCGATTCCATTCCGGATCTTGTTTTTTATAAAGACACGAACGGTGTATATATGGGATGTAATACAGCTTTTGGAAAATTTGCAGGGAAAAAGGAACAGGATATTATCGGACTCACAGACAAAAATCTTTTTGCTGCGCAGGAGGCTGAGCTTTTTATCAGAATGGATGCTGAGATGCTGAGCAAAAATGTTCCGCGGAAAAATGAGGAAACGATACATAATGCAGAAGGAAAAGAAGTTATTTATGAAACACTCAAAACACCCTATCATGATCAGAAAGGTAATATAATCGGTCTGATTGGAATAAGCCGTGATATTACGGAACGGAAGAACAGAGAAGAGAGAGTTCGATATATCAGTTATCATGATGCGATGACAGGAATTTATAACAGAACATATTATGATGAGGTGCGTACACTGATTGATACACAGGAAAAACTTCCGGTCTCCGTTATTGTCGGTGATGTTAATGGGATGAGACTGATCAATGACGCATTTGGTCACGCGAAAGGCGATGCGCTGCTTCGGAAAATTGCAGATATACTGACTAAATGTGCGAGACAGGAAGATATTGTTGCCAGAACAGGAGGCGATGAGTTTTCTATTCTGATGCCGCATACTGATGCAAATATGGTTAAGCGGACAGCTGACCGTATTCGGGCAATGTGCAAAGAAGAGCGGGACGAAGAAAATAACGAAATTTTCCTTGATATTGCACTGGGGTATGCAACAAAAACAGAGGAAGAGGATTCTTTGGATAAAGCAATTATTCTGGCAGAGGATCTGATGTACAGAAGAAAACTGCTGGAACAGAAAAGTCCGCATAGTGATTATTTGTCCTATATCAAGACAACAATGCTTGAGAAAAGCAATGAAACAGAAGAACACGAAGAAAGACTGGTAAAGCTATCCAAAAAGCTGGGAGAGAAAATGGGACTTTCAGAAGATGCGCTGGATGAGCTGGAACTGGTGGCAATGCTGCATGATATTGGGAAAATCAGTGTTGATAAAAAGATTCTGACCAAAACAGAAAAGCTTACCGAGGAAGAATGGGGAGAAATCAAAAAACATCCGGAAGTTGGTTACCGGATTGCAAATGCAACATCAGGGCTCAGCCATATTGCCGAATATATTTTATGTCATCATGAGCACTGGGATGGCACAGGATATCCACTTGGACTTTCGGGAACAGATATTCCGCTGTTATCACGGATGATTACGATAGTTGATTCCTATGATGCCATGACACAGGACCGTGCATATCGTAAGGCCTTATCCAAAGAAGTGGCGATCAAAGAAATACTGGATCATAAGGGAACACAGTTCGACCCTGAAATTGCTGACCTTTTTGTTAATCAAGTCTTACAAAAAGAGGATGAAGATACCATGATTGATTTATAGTATGAAGAAAGAGTATAGAATTATACGGTTTTAAAAATATAATCTTGTTTTTGTATCTGAAACAGGTCATTATAATAATAGTATGTTTCAATATGAATCAGCTGGTTTTGTTGTTCTTTGGATTCCGGAATAAATCAAAGGAGGGGAAGTATGAACAGAACGAAGCAGGCATGGACCAATTTATTATTTTTTGTAATGACACTGATCATTAATACACTTGGTGCAACGGGATGGATCAATGGAATGACACAGAAAGATATCTCAGATAGATTTCTGACATTGATCACTCCGGCACCTTCGACTTTCAGCATCTGGAGTGTTATCTATTCCTTACTGCTGGCTTCTCTGATCGTTATGATCATCAAAAAAGAAGATCCCTATTATCAGAATGCCCTGGAACAGATATCCAGACTTTTCATGATATCCTGTGTGCTCAATATGCTGTGGATCATAACTTTTTCATTTGTACTAATAGAAATCTCCGTAATTTTTATAACAGGTTTTGTGGTTGTATTGACCTTGATTTGTGGAAAACTGTTGGAAATCAGACAGGGAAAGCATTGGTTATTGCCGATGTGTTTCGGATTATATGCCGGATGGCTGTTTATTGCAACCGTAGTGAACATTGCCGCTGCTCTTGTTAAGCTACAGTGGACAGGATGGGGGATTACACCGCAAAACTGGGGAATTATCATGCTGCTTGCTGCAATGATTCTTGTGGCAGGAGTGATCCTGTTAATCAGAAATGCGGTTTTTCCACTCTCGATTGCGTGGGCATATCTTGGTATCAATCGTTTTCTGACATCATCAGAAGGCTTTCAGGGTGCATATCCTGCACTTCAAATGATTGCAATGGCTGGAATGGCAGTTCTTGTGATAATGGCAGCAGCTGTATTTATCCATAATGGTTTTTGTGTACTGCCTTGTGCAGAAAAAAAGGAGAATGAAGAAAACAAAAATCAGAATGTCTGAAACGGGTGTTGAATTTATGGATAAAAAAAGGATAACCTACAAGTCATTTCGGAAAAAGGCAAGGGTATCATGGAGGCAGCAGAAGCATAAATTTATTTTCATGATTGTGTTAGTCATTATGGTGCTTGCAGGTTTTGGATGCTTGCATCTGAATTCCTATGCGCAAAGCGGGGAACAGAATACAAAAGTAGTCCGTGTCGGGTATTATGCGTGTCCGGATTTTCAGAATGGGGCGGGAGATCATTTGGCAAAGAGTGGATATTCTTATGAATATCTCCAGAAAATAGCCTACTATACCGGATGGAAATATGAGTATATATATGGGACCAGGGATGCACTTTATGCACAGCTTCTTGCAGGAAAAATAGATCTTCTTGCAGGGCTTGCCTATACAGATGGACGTGCAGAACAAATATATTATCCGAAATGCGAAATGGGTGCGGCCACCACAGAAAACTACAGAATTTTTTCAGATCTGTTTCTGGTTGTCGGGGATCCTTTTTATTTATGTGCTGCAAAGGGGAGGACCGACCTTCTTACAGAACTTAATCATGCACTTGACAGGATTAATCAGGAAGAACCTGTCTTTCTGCAAAATCTTCAGAATCAGTATTTCGATGAAAAGACAGTTAAGACTACTCTTTCCGGGCAGGAAAAGGAGTGGCTGTCTGTAAATGATACATTGGTCATTGGCTATTTAAGGGGCTATCTTCCCTATAGTGATACAGATCAAAATGGTATGGTCACAGGGGTACTCAAAGATATCATGCCATTGATGCTGTCCAGACTTGGCATAGGCAAGCAGCTGAATATCCGGTATCAGGAATTTACAGAATATGATGCAATGCTTAAAGCACTTGATCAGGGAAGTATTGATACAGCATTTCCAATATATGGGGATCTCTGGTATTCAGAACAAAATGGTATCATGCAGAGCCGGGAAGTGATCAACGCTCCAATTGATCTTGCCTATACAGGGAAGTACAGCAGCAGTACGGTATCCAGAATTGCAGTAGGAAAACATAATCTGATGCAGTATGCGTATACGGTTACCACATATCCGGATGCAGAGCTTGTGTATTGCGATGATACAGCAGGATGCTTTAAAGCAATTCTGGAAGGGAAGGCAGACAGTACAATACTGAACGGACTTCGGACAAAAGGACTGCTCAGTAATTCCAGATATGTTTCTGTAAACACGGCACCGCTTACCAAAACAAGTGCATTTTGTTTTGGCGTCTCAGGTGGGAATATAGAACTGTTACAATTACTGAATCATGGAATTGATGCAATTGGAAAAAACGATGCGATGACGATATCCTACAATTATATCAGCGGACTTTATTCCTATACTATGCTTGATTTTGCCAGAGATCATATTGCAGCAGTGTTCCTTTTGGCATTTCTTTTTTTAACGCTGATCGGGATTGCTTTTGCATTTTATTTTATTGGTAATAAAAAGCAAAAAGAAGCAATGTCAATGGCAAAAGAAGAGGCTATAAAACAAGCAAGTGATGCGAATGCAGTAATTGAAAAAATATATACCGCATTAAAATCAGCAGCATGGAGACTGGAATATGATGATCAGTGTCAGGTAATATCTGCAAAATGGAGTGAAGGTTTCAGGCAAATGCTCGGATACAGGGATGAAGAGGACTTTCCCAATGTCTATGAAGCATGGAAGGATACGCTTCATCCTGAAGATGCCGAACGGGTTATGCATATTTTGGCTGATATGCTGCATGATTTTGAAGGAAGAAAGAACATAGTTGACATTGAATACCGTTGTAAAACCAAACAGGGGGATTATAGGTGGTTTCGAATCCGGGCACAGATTGATAGAAAAGAAAATGGCATACCATTTGCAATGACCGGTGTTTTTATGGATATTGAGAATGAGAAAAAAAGGCAGAAGCGTCTTCAGGAACAATACAAGATTGTTGAGGCGCTCAGCAATGATTACCGGAATGTATACATTGCGGATCTGGAAAGCGGATCAATGCGGGTCCTGAAATTTCCGGGGCATGTTCTGGAGAGTGGCGATAAGGATGGGAAACAGGAATATCTTTATCAGGATTTCTGGAGAAAGTATATAGGAGAAAGAGTGCATCCGGATGATAAGGAAATGATGACCAAAGCCGTTCAACTTGAAAAGGTCAGAATGGAGCTGTGTAAAAACAAGGAATATGTGCAAAGCTATCATGACGCTGCAGGCGGTGAGGAACATTCGGTAAGGCTTAAATTTATCCGGTTACATGGAAGCAGCGAACGGATTGATGAAGTAATTATGGGATTTCAAATTATAGATGATCTGGTAGCGGCGGAGAAAGAACGGGAAGCCAGATTACAGGAACAGCTTGATATCATTCATTCCATGAGTGATGTATACAATGTTGTTTATCACGTAGACCTTGAAAAGGATTCTTTTGAAGCAATCCGTACAAATGAAAAGGTTGAAAGTATTATCGGAGGGTGTACAAAAGCGAGTCAGGCACTTCGGGTTATATCTGAAAGACTGGTAGCGCCTGATTACCATGAACTGATGTCGTTTCTTTCTGATGCAGCCGCGTGGGATAAAAAGCTGGGTAAGCAGAATATTTTTTCATTGGAATACAAAGATAATAATGCAGTCTGGCAGCGGATCAATATGATTGTTTCGGATAGAGATAAGGATACAAAAATTAGGGAAACTATTTTTGCAGTACAGAATATCAATGAAATTAAGGGGAAGGAACTGGAGGCACAGAAACTTCTGAAAGAAGCACTGGCATCGGCTGAACATGCAAATCATGCGAAAACCAGCTTTCTGAATAATATGTCACACGACATCCGAACACCGATGAATGCAATAATCGGTTTTACATCACTTGCTGATGCACATATTGATAATAAGGAACAGGTACGGGATTATCTGAATAAAATTGCGGTTTCCAGCAGACATCTTCTTTCACTGATTAATGATGTTCTGGATATGAGCAGGATTGAGAGCGGAAAAGTCAAGATTGAAGAAAAGGAAATGCATCTGCCGGATCTCTTCCATGATATCAGAACAATCATACAATCAGATATCGCGGCGAAGCAGCTTGATTTTTTTGTGGATACAGTAGATGTGGTAAATGAAGATGTTTATTGCGACAAACTGCGTCTGGATCAGATTCTGCTGAATATACTCAGTAATGCCATGAAATTCACCAAACCGGGCGGAACGGTAAGTATGCGGATTATTCAGAAGCCTTGTATAAAAGAAGGATATGCAACATTTGAGTTTCGGATAAAGGATACAGGAATTGGAATGAGCAAGGAATTTCAGCAGCATATCTTTGAAGCGTTTACAAGAGAACAAAGTGCTACGGTCAGCGGGATACAGGGAACCGGGCTGGGAATGGCCATTACCAAAAATATTGTGGATATGATGGGAGGAACAATTTCCGTTACGAGTGAGATAGGAAAGGGATCAGAATTTGTTGTAGATGTGCAATTCCGAATCAGTGAAAAGCCTTCTTCTTATGAGACGATTTCGAAATTAAAGGGGATGCGCGCACTGGTTGCAGACGATGATACCGATATCTGTCTTTCTGTCAGCAGAATGCTGGAAGAAATTGGAATGCGTGCTGACTGGACCACATCCGGTAAGGAAGCTGTTGTCAGGGCGAAGTATGCACATGACAGAGAAGATGAGTACAGTACCTATATTATTGACTGGATGATGCCGGATATGAATGGAGTGGAAACTGCACGCAGAATACGCAGGGTCATCGGAGAGAATAAAACGATTATTATTTTGACGGCCTATGACTGGACTGATATTGAGGAAGAAGCAAAAGAAGCAGGGGTAACGGCATTTTGTTCCAAGCCAATGTTCATGTCGGAACTGCGGGAAGTGTTAATGAGGCCTTATCAGACGGTGCCGAAAAAAGAAACGGAAAAGGAAAAGGCAGACTTTGAGGGAAAGAAAGTTCTTTTGGTTGAAGATAATGAACTGAATCAGGAAATTGCTTCCACCATTTTATCAGAAGCAGGTTTTAAAGTCGATATTGCAAATGACGGAGACGTGGCAGTAAATAAAATGAAACAGGCCTCTGTGGGGCAGTACGACCTGATACTGATGGATATTCAGATGCCAAAGATGGATGGATATGAGGCAACCAGACAGATCAGGTATCTGGCAGACGGACGAATTGCAGATATTCCGATTGTAGCAATGACAGCCAATGCATTTGAAGAAGACAGAAAGAGCGCACTTGAGGCGGGTATGAACGGGCATATCGCCAAGCCAATTGAGAACAGTGAGTTATTTGGAATTCTGAAAATGCTTCTGAAAGAACAGCATGACTGATCATATGCTGTAAATCAAAAACGGTATTTGGGGATTGGGAAACAGGAGAAGATAGAGATGAAGAACAGTCAGCGGATACGAAAAAGTGTTCTTTATATAATTGTTTTTATTTGGCTGTCAGTCAGTGTTCTTCCGGTATATGCTTCTTCTGATAACAGCAAGGAAGAGCCGGTAAAACGTATTGTGCGGGTAGGACTTCATGATGATTCGGATACGGGAGAAGAAAGTGAACTGACCGCCTATCAGAAGGATTATCTGCAGGCGCTGGCGGAGTATGCAAACTGGCAATATGTTTATGTGGATAAGTCGTGGGCAGAATGCCTTGCTATGGTCAGGAATGGAGATCTGGATCTGCTGATGTGTGTATCCAAAACAGATGAGCGACTGAAATACTACGATTATTCTTCAGAATCTATGGGCACGGAGCTTTGTTATCTTTACGGCAGAAGTGATACCACACTGCAATATGATGATTATGCCGATTTTGAAGGGATGACAGTCGGATATGAAGCCGGCAGCACAATCATTGATAGTCTCAGACAATATGGTCGGGCGCAGGGATTTGCGTTTCGGGCAAAAGCATATTCGGATGTGGGAGAGCTGCTTGCGGCGCTTGATCGCGGAGAGATTGATGCTGCTGCGCAAAGTAATTTTAATGGTACACAGGAAAAATATGTTTTGCTTACACAGTGCAGCCCGGATCCGATTTATATTATTACCAGTAAAAAGAAAGCGGTACTAAAAGCAGAACTCGATAATGCAATGGCAAAACTTTTTAGTTATAACCAGGGCTTTAATACGAATCTGTATGATTATCATTTTGGTACGATTGCGGCACAGAGGATCAGTTATACGAAGCAGGAACTTGCCTATCTGAAACAAAAACCCATTGTAAATGTCTTTTATGAAACGAACTGGCTTCCATTTGAGTATGACTCAGGCGGAAATGTGGAAGGAATTACACCGGATGTACTTCGTGCGATCGGCAGAGATACGGGAATTACCTTTCGATTTGTTTTGGCAGATTCCACACAGTCGGTGTATAACAATTTCAGTAAGAGCTCTCATGATACCGTTATGGCAGTAAGCTATGACTATGTTTGGGCAAATGATCATAATCTGCTTGTCACCCAACCGTATGTGAAAGGAGATGTGAGCCGTGTAACCAGGATATCCGGAAAAAAAGTCAAGACTGTTGCAACAATAGCAGGAGGATATCTTGAAAAGCAGGTACATGTAAAATATCCGGAATATAAAACGATCAGTTTTTCCAATGCTGAAGCCTGTATGGAGGCTGTTGCCGCACAAAAAGCTGACTGCACTTTCCTAAATGATTATCAGGCCGCTTATTATCGCCGTATGCAATCTTATGAAAATTTCAATTATCAGGCAGACAATCAGATTACGCAAGCAATCGCACTTGGGGTGACCAAAGATTCCAATCCGGTTCTTTTTGATATTTTATCAAAATCACTTAGACATATCTCTGTTAATAATCTGCAGGAAATTCTAAACAAAAATGAAACAATGGCTGCTAATTTTTCATATCAACATCTGATACGTTATTATCCGATACAGACAGCGATTGTCCTTAGTATTTTTTTGAGCATTTCAGGACTTTTGATTATTTTTTTGATATCATCTTTTCTGCGAAAGCAACAGAATATTCGACTGCAAGCCGCAAAAGCAGAGGCAGAAATGGCCAATCGTGCCAAAAGTGAGTTTATTTCCCGGATCAGCCATGATATCCGCACCCCGATCGGAGCGATAGCCAATATGACAGATTTTGCACTTGCGGATATGAACGATCAGGATAAACTGCAAAATGATCTGAGAAAGATTCAAACCTCAAATACTTTGCTGCTGAGTCTGATCAATGATGTACTGGATATATCCAGAATTGACAGCGGCAAGATTGAACTGCATGATGCACCATATTCCTGGAATGATTTTATATTTAATATACAAAGTATTTTTGAACCCCTTTGCATGGAAAAAGGACTGCAGCTGGAGCTTGTTTCGGATTCTGCTGTACTGCTTTTTATGATTGATGAAACGAGACTGAACCAGATTGCGATGAATATTTTGTCCAACGCAGTGAAATATACACCGCGGGGAGGGTCAGTCAAAGTGATCACCTCAAGTGAAAAGATAGCAGATGGAAGAAGTATAGAATCTTTTCAGGTTATAGATACCGGAATTGGAATGAGCAGCGAGTTTCAGAAAATTATGTTTGAACCTTTTTCACAGGAATATAAAAATCCGGGGCGTGATAAGGTTGTTACAGGTTCCGGACTTGGTCTGTCTATTGTAAACAGACTTGTGAAATTGATGGGGGGAACAATATCGGTCAACAGTGAGGTTGGAAAAGGCACACATATCACAGTATCTTTTACAGCAGACATTATGATACCTGAAAAAGAGAAAACAGAAAAAAAAGAGGAAGAAAGCAAATTTTTACCGAAAAAAATAAACGAACGAATACTTCTGGCAGAAGATAACGAAATTAATGCGGAAATTGAGACAAGAATGCTTGAAAGTCTGGGAGTTGAAACGGTCAGAGCAGAAAATGGAGAAGAAGCAGCGCATATTTTTGCAACTTCAGAACCATTTGCATTTGCGTGTATTCTGATGGATATACAGATGCCTGTTATGGATGGATATGAGGCAACCGTCAGGATCAGAGAAATGGATAGAGTAGATGCAAAGTCTGTACCAATCATTGCAATGACAGCCGATGCATTCTCTGCTGCAATGGAACGCAGCAGAGAGGCAGGGATGAATGATTATATTACGAAACCTTTGAATTTAAAAGTGTTATACGATGTTTTGATTAAACATACAAGTGAAAAAGTTTAATTCAGCAGCTTTTCCATTTCAGTAATCAGCTCATCGAATTGATTGAGTGCATCCTCAATCGGAGCAGGAGAACTCATGTCAACGCCGGCTATCTTTAAGAGACTGATCGGATCGGTACTGCTTCCTGAACTCAGGAATTTAAGATAATTCTGTACGGCAGGTTCTCCTTCATGCAGGATTTTTGTGGCCAGAGCAATTGCAGCAGAAAATCCGGTTGCATACTGATATACATAATAATCGTAGAAGAAATGCGGGATGCGTGCCCATTCAGAGGCAATTTCCTGGTCAATGACCATGTCCGTTCCATAGTACAGTTTGTTAAGGTCATAGTAAATTTGATTCAGCTTGTCAGGAGTAAGGGTATCTCCTTTTTCAATTATTTCATTGATCTGCAGTTCAAATTCTGCGAACATGGTCTGGCGATAAAGCGTGGTGCGGAACTGTTCCATAAAATAATTCAGAAGGTAGGCCCTCTTTTTGGGATCAGAAGTTTTGGACAAGAGATTTTTCATCATCAGAACTTCATTGCAGGTACTTGCAACTTCGGCTACGAAGATAACATAATCCGAATAGATAACCGGCTGGTTCTGCATGGACAGATAGCTGTGCATGGTGTGTCCGGTTTCATGGACAAGCGTAAACTGACTGTTCAGATTGTCCTGGTGATTCAAAAGAATATAAGGGTGCGGACGTGATCCGCCGGAACTGTATGCTCCACTTCGTTTTCCTTCATTTTCATATACATCCAGCCAGCGATTTTCATAGGCTTTTTTTACGACTTTGGTATAGTCTGCACCAAGTGGATGGATTGCTTCGAATACAGCTTCTTTTGCCTGCTCGAAAGTGATCTTTTCATCTGCATCCGGAACAATGGAGTTGTACAGATCATACATATGAAGGGTATCAACACCAAGCAGTTTTTTGCGCAGTGCCATATAACGATACATGGACGGCATATGTTTGTGTACCGTATCAATCAGGTTGCGGTATACGTCAGTTGGTACCTGGGTTTCATCCAGAGCTGCTTCCAGATTGCTGGAATATTTTCTGGCTTTTGCATAAAAATGCTGCTGTTTGGTATGTGCATCGAGAATGGTCGCAGACAGTGATTCATGCGATTTCCATGTAGTATAGAAAGTTTCAAATGCTGTTTTGCGAAGTACACGGTCTTCATTTTCCATAAGAGAAATAAAGGTTCCCTGTGTCAGGTCGTGCGATATTCCCTGACTGTCTTTGACAGAGGGGAATTTCAGATCAGCATTTCTGAAAATGGATCCGATATTGGCAGGGCCTTCTGCCATTTCACGGGTTGCAGCCAGAAGCTGTTCTTCTGCGGCAGAAAGGGTATGTGCTTTCCTGTGGCGTACCAGATCGATGGCATGACGATACAGCTCCAGATCGGGAGCGTCTTTGTAAAACTGTTCCAACTTTGCATCCGGAATATCCATGATTTCCGTATCTGCAAACGCAGCTGCACTCTGCAGAGCAACGTAAATCCCCAGAATCTTACCATTTCGTGCCTGGTTCATATTATTGCCAAGATCCTGATCAGCAGCAAGGGATGCATAACCCATAAGCTGCTCCATCAGAAGAGATATTTTATCTGATTTCTGATACCAGGATAAAAGCGTCGCGGCGTTATCAGCCAAATGCCCTTGAAAATCGGCAATTTCCCCAGAAAGTGATGTTGCCTTTTCTGCATCCAGGTCCCAATCGGCAGGACTCTGATACATATCTTTCAGATTCCAGGTATATTCTGCCGGAACCTGCTCTCTTTTTAGTATTTTTCTGGTTTCCATACAAATCTCCGTTTCTGAAATTAGTAGACATAATGTGAACGAACATATCCAGTTTAAACCATTAACCCAATATATGCCACAGAAAAAAGATATAAATCAGAATGACGCAGGATACTGGTCTGACGTAAAGTGCAATGATATACTGTAACTAATTGTCTGATGAGAAACAGGAGGATCGAGCAGCATGAGAAAAAAAATAGATGTTGAGGTAACACAACCGCAGTATGTAGTAACAACAGATATAGCTTTTGCACAGGTGGATTCATGGTTTGGACACACCCGCAGAGATTTGAAAATGGATATTATCTATCCGGAAGATCAGAGCGGAAAGGAATATCCCTGTGTTGTATGGATTTGCGGAGGAGCCTGGCTGCGGATGGATAAGTCGGCGCATCTGGCATATCTGAGTAAACTTGCAAGAAAAGGATTTGTAGTTGCCAGTGTGGAATATCGTACGACAAATGAAGGAGAGTATCCGGTTCAGATTCAGGATGTAAAAGCAGGTATTCGTTATCTGAGAGCGCATGCCAAAAGGTATTGCATTGATACCGGGCACTTCGGCGTGATGGGCGAGTCCGCAGGTGGGTATCTGACGTGTATGGCAGCGCTTGATAATGATCCGGGGCTGGATGTTGGAGAATATCTGGATCAGTCCAGCAAAGTTCAGGCAGCCTGTCCGTGGTATCCGCCGACAGATGTGACCAGGATGCATTATGAGACTGCAGAACAGTGTGCAGCATCACCGGAATCTTTGTTGCTTGGACGTAATACGATGACGCATAAGGAAGATGCATATCAGATCTGCCCTGTTTCCAAAGTGACTAAAATGGCTCCGCCATTCCTGATTCTGCATGGCAATCAGGACCAGACGGTACCTTTTTCACAGGGTGAGGTACTGCATGATGCGTTGGAAGAAAAAGGATGTGATGTGATGCTGCTGGAACTTACAGGTGCGGATCATGCGGATATTCGCTTTTTTCAGAAGGCTGTATGGAAGGAAATCATTGCTTTTTTTAACAGAACACTTCGATAACCGGATAAAATATTTTCTCATTATTTCGTTTTTTTGGTCAAAACAGTATAGGGGCTGTGGCCTGTTTCCAGTATTGGTTGACGGGACTGTTGTAATGTTTTACGATATACCGTATAACAAAAAGATTTGGAGATGGAATACAGCATGGATTATAAAGAGTTTGATGGGAAGCACCTTTTTGAACTTTATACCATCATGCGGAAGATGAGCTGGGACAGGCGCCGGCAATATTATGAACGAAAAGCGGGATATTATCAGTTTTTTATCAGGATTGCACTGATCTGTACCAGTATTATATCTCTTGGGTATCTGTATTCGGATTATCAGTTGAACGGAGGAAGAATTTTACCGACGTTGATACCCAGAATGTCTATCATCGGCCCCCTGATTCTGTATATTATTTTTGAAAGAAAAATCAAAAATTACAGATACAAGATATACGCAAATTATTTTTTGCTGCACAGTATTTTTCTGGCAACGATTTGGGCAGTGTATTATCTGGAGGATAAAACACATTTCAGTGAAGGATCTTTTTCCATGAATCTGATCATCATGATTATTGCGCTTGGGAGCAGCTTGCGGCAGGGAGTGATCTCATATATACTTTTCTTTGCTGAACTGAGCATATCCAATCAGATTAATCATTTTCAGAATTTTGATGTGATTATGGCGCTGAATATTCCCTGTGCACTTGCCATTTTGCTGGCACAGCTTGCATTGAACCTTACATTTTTTGAACACTTTCTGACCGAACTGGAACTTGAGAAAGCATTGGTTACAGATCCGCTTACGCAGGTCTATAACAGACAAAAACTGGAAGAAATGACGGCAGAAAATGTGCTGACGGGATATCATATGCCGCTGGCAATTGTGATGGTTGATATTGACCGGTTCAAAAACGTAAATGATACATATGGTCATAATATGGGAGATCAGGTACTGCGTTATCTGGGGAAAAAACTGACCGATCATGCGAATATATGTGATACTGTGATTCGGTATGGCGGGGAGGAATTTCTGCTTCTGCTTGATTATTGCAGCATTGGAGAAGCCTATGTCCGTATGGAAAAAATCCGAAAAGATGTTCAGAATGCAGAAGACCGTCCCATACCCTTTACGATTTCTTCAGGTGTGGCGTTCTATAAAGGTGATTTCAGGAGTGCAGTGGATCATGCAGATGCGGCACTTTATCGATCTAAAAATGGTGGGAGAAACAAGGTATCGATCAGTACCAATAAGCCAGTAAAAGTTTTTTGAAGATAGTATATTTTTGAATTTTACGCTGAAAGCAGTTTGAGGAATATCATGAGTCATTTTGCAAGCATATGGGGAAACGCTGTATCAATCGGAGAAAGCCGGCCTGAAAGTTATGGCAGAGACATTACACTGCGTTACCCTATTTATTCACAGTTTACAGGAGATGCCATACGAATTTCCTATGACAATTACTGTGGCACACAGGCCATTACAATAACAAAAACTACAGCATATATAAAGAAAAGTTTTATACCAATTACTTTTGCAGGGAACAGATCCGTTACCGTTTTGCCGGGAGAGAAAGTGGTATCTGATGTAATTTCCTGTGAAATCGCAGCAGAGAGCACATTTCGAATCAGTTTTTATCTGGGTGAATATACACAGATGCGATCCTGTGTTTACACATGCGGACCACTTTCTGACGGAGCAATTTATGCAGAAGGAGACCAGACACAGGACTCAGATATTCCAATTGGGATATGCAGGTCCACACACTATTTCTATTTTTTGAGCAACGTCTCAGTGCGTACCGCAGAAACCAACCGTGCCATTGTCTGTTATGGTGATTCCATTACAGCACAGGACTGGCCGGATGATCTTGCACTGCGATGTCAGAAGGAAAGTTTCAGGCATACAGCAGTTATCCGCAGGGCAACCAGTGGTTCCCGGATACTGCGGGAATACAGCTGTCTGACATACCAATCCTATGGACTGATGGGAAGCAGACGTTTTGCGCATGAAGTACCAACAGAGGGCGCAGATACAGTAATTATTCAGCAGGGAATCAATGATATCATTCATCCGGTGGGTACGGAAGTTAATCCATTTCGGCCGATGAGTGATCTGCCGACCGCGCAGCAGCTGATTGACGGATTGCAGAAATATATTGCACTTGCAAGAAGTTATCGTTATAAAGTATATGTGGGAACACTTCTGCCGATTGAAGGATGGCGTACTTATGCACCATTTCGGGAAAACATCAGAAGTGCATACAATCAGTGGATTCGAAGAACAGAGCTGATTGACGGCTATATCGATTTTGATCTGGAGGTTTGTGATCCGAAGAATCCGCGGGCACTTGCGAAAGAATGCGACAGTGGAGATCATTTGCACCCCAGCAAGGAAGGTTATCGCAGAATGGCGGCCGCGGTACCGGCAGAACTGCTCAGTTGAGAAGCGGGATTGGTTTATGGTGACAGATGAAAAAATCTGCACATGCAGCTTTTCAACGCGTACCTTCCCCAAAGATGCTCCGGCATGGAGGAAAACATGAGAAATAATAAGAGTCAGCGCCCCAGTACGCAATTGGAAGCTGTTTACAGAAAGTATGCGGCAATGGATGCAAAGGGGGTTCTTTCTGCATTTGAATGTGCAGAAGCAGGGCTTTCTGCACAGACGGCGCAGGAGCGGCTGGAAAAGTACGGGCCCAATCAGGTTCACAGTACAAAAGCTGTTCCCTGGTATGTTTTTCTGTTCAAATCCTTTTTGGATGAGTTTATTCTCGTATTACTTGTTCTGGGAATTGTATCGTTCTTTTTGAATGACAGGCTTGGTGCTGGTATTATTTTTTTGCTGGCTGTACTGAGTGCTGTCATTCGTTTTGTTCAGGATTATAATGCTTACCTTGCAAGTGAAAAGCTGCGTACCATGATTCATTCCCATGTAGATGTGAGGCGGGATGCAAATCTGGTGAAAGTGGATCTGGATCAGGTGGTGGTAGGAGATATTGTAGAACTGGGCAGCGGCAGTATTGTGCCTGCGGATATCTATCTGCTTTCAGCAAGAGATCTTTTTATCTCGCAGTCGATGTTTACGGGGGAATCCCTGCCTGTGGAGAAGAAGTCCGGTGCATGCGATATTACAAAGGATTCCAGTGAACTGGATAATATCTGTCTGATGGGCTGTGATGTGCGATCCGGATCGGGTGTCGGCGTCGTGATTCAGACCGGGCGTGATACATACCTTGGCAGTATTTCACAGACGGTGGAAAGTGGCAAGGGAAAGACCAATTTTGAAAAGGGACTGTCGGTTATTACCGCTACGATGCTGCGCTATATGATCATCGTTGTATTATCCGTCTTTATCATCAACGGGGTTGTGAAAAAGGACTGGCTGACCGCGTTTATGTTCAGCATCTCCGTAGCAGTCGGTATCACACCCGGCATGCTGCCCATGATCGTTAATGCGACACTTTCCCGTGGGGCCCAGTTTCTGGCACAGAAAAAGACAATTGTGAAAAATCTGTCCGCGATTCAGAATCTTGGCGCGATTGATGTTCTGTGCACGGACAAAACGGGAACGCTGACGGCTGATAATATTGTTCTGCAGCGATACCTGGATGCAGATGGTAAGCAGGATCGCCGCATTCTGGATTATGTTTATCTGAATAGTTTTTTTTCTACAGGAATCAAAAATCTGATTGATCATGCAATTCTGGATTACGGAGAAGAAAACGGTGTCAAAACGGATGTGGCAGATTATGCCAAAATAGACGAAATACCGTTTGACTACGAGCGCAGACGGATGAGCGTTGTCATTCAGAGCAGCGACGGGCAGCACAGGCTGATTTCAAAAGGTGCAGCCGAAGAAATTATCAAAATCTGCTCTTTTGTAAGGAGAGGCGAAGCAGATGAACCACTGACAGATGCTGCGGCACAGGATATTCTGCAAAATGTTGCAGAACTTGGCAAAGAAGGAATGCATGTTATTGCAGTAGCAGAAAAAAGAGAACAGATTGATATCCGTACTTTCAGCGGTGCGGATGAAAAAAATATGACATTTATGGGTTATGTTGCGTTTCTGGATCCGCCAAAACCCGATGTGGAAAAAGCAGTAAGTGCATTATACGAAGCAGGCGTAGATGTGAAGGTCCTTTCAGGAGATGCGGAATCTGTTGTGGAAAATATCTGCGGGCAGGTTGGTATCCGTATGCAGGGAACACTGACGGGGGAACAGGTAGAAGCGCTCGATGATGCAGCGCTTAGAGATGCAGTTGAGCATACCAATATTTATGCACGTCTTGCCCCGATGCAGAAGCAGCGCGTGGTAGATCTGCTGCGTGAAAACGGACATGTGGTGGGATATATGGGAGACGGGGTAAACGATGCGCCATCCCTGCGGCATGCAGATGTAGGAATTTCGGTAGATACCGCAACGGATATTGCAAAAGAAAGCAGCGATATTATTTTGCTTGAAAAAAGTCTTGCTGTTTTGAAAGACGGGGTATACGAAGGAAGACGGATATATGGAAATATTATGAAATATATGAAGATGGCTTTGTCCAGCAACTTCGGAAATGTTTTTTCTGTTCTTGTCGCAAGCATTTTTTTACCGTTTTTGCCGATGATTCCGATTCAGATGCTGATTCAGAATCTGGTCTATGATTTTACGCAGATTGCGATCCCCTGGGATAATGTAGATGAAGAGTTTATGCGCAAACCAAAGAAGTGGGACACGCACAGTCTCTCGCATTTTATGAATGTACTGGGCCCTGTTTCGAGTGTATTTGACGTCGCAACGTTTGCAGTACTCTGGTTCATTCTGGGGTATCACAGCACAGACCAGCAGATGCTGTTTCAGACAGGCTGGTTTATGGAGGGACTGATTTCACAGACGATTATTGTGCATTTTATCCGGACATCCAAAATTCCTTTTTTGCAGTCCCGTGCAGATATCAGACTCATCTTTTCTTCTTTCTGCGGGATTCTTGCAGCATTGTTTCTGCCGTTTGCATTACATTCGATCAGCAGTTTTCATTTCGTTGTCATGCCGGGAAGTTATTACGGGTTCCTGCTCCTGATCCTGCTGCTGTATGCGGTTGCGATTGAAGCAGTCAAGCGTATTTATATCAGAAAAAATGGAGAGTGGTTGTAAAGAAATGGAAAAGGAACATAGAAATGTGGAAGATTATGCAGATGCCTGTCGAAAACTTTGCGCGGCAGTGATGCAACTTGGATATCCGCAGGAACTGGCACTTGCAATTGCCAGAAATCTGCACAGCAGCAAAATGATTGACCGGATGATTGTGTATCTGAACTGTGTAAAACCGAAGAGCGCAGATGAAATTGTGGATGAAATGCTCGCCCTGATGTCAGACAGGGACCGGTGGATAAAGAAAAAAGAAGCTGAATATTGTAATGGAAAAAATAATGAGTGGATGAACAGAAAAAACGAACTGTAAATCCAGGTGTGTAATAATCAAAAAAAAGCAGCTGCAAAATGCACAATTTTGCAGCTGCTTTTTTTGATATTATGTCCTCTTGACATGATTTGAATGGGAGGTTAGTATAAAAGCATAAAATTTAATCGATTAAATAAGATAAACAAAGGGAAATATGCAATTATTATCAGAAATATCAGCAAATAATCGTTAAACGATTAAAGAGAGGGTTATACAATGCAGGCTAAAAAAATAATCTCATTGGGAATGGCAGCGGCAATGGTACCAGGGTTGCTGATCGGATGCGGAAATGCCAGTACATCCGGATCAACAGGTTCTGCAGCGGCGAGTGTTTCGGCAGCAGAAAGTACAGCAGCTTCGGAAACAGCCAAAACAGATGGTAATACTTCTGCAGCAGGACAAAGTGTAACACTGACGGTCTGGAATGAACCCAATTCAGATGAAAGTCTTAATATGTATGCACAATGTGAAAAAGCGACTGGAATACATGTAAATGTTACGGTTATACCGGAGAGTGATTATTCATCAAAATTAAATCAGATGGTATCCACCGGAGATAGTTCATCGGATATTTATGTAGTATGGGAAAATGATATCAAGAACTTTGCGCAGGCAGGCGGTATTGATAAACTGGACGATTATCTTGCGAAGTCATCTATTCAGACCAATGACATGATCGACGCAGTGTCAAAATTATCAGAAGGTCTTGGCGGTACATATGGTCTTCCATGGTGTGCAGCTACTGAACTTATGTATTATAACAAGGATATGTTTGATAAAGCCGGGATAGCATACCCGACCAATGACTGGTCCTATGCAGATTTCAAGAGTGCAGCAGAGAAACTGACACAAAAAAGCGGTAATACAACACAGGTTTATGGTTTTGATCTTCCCAATACACAGACATGGTGGGCTGGTATCGGCGGAGCAGGAGACCAGGTATATGATCCTGCGAGCGGCAAAATGGTGATCGGAGATGGTGCAAAAGCATTTGTTTCTGATTGTGCGGATATGGTTAAAAATGGTGTTATGCCGGAACCTTCTTCCGATACAGCAGACAATTTTGCAGCCGGAAAAGCAGCTATGAGCTGGCAGGGAAGCTGGGTAATCGGAACCTACAAAAATACACTTCCTTTCAAGTGGGATATTGCAACGATTCCGACCAACAAGGTGAAATATAATACACTTCATACTGGTTTCTATACACTCAACTCCAAGAGCAAAAATAAGGATGCTGCCTTTAAAGTTATAGAGTATCTGATGAGTGAAGCAGGTCAGACAGTAAATTCCAAGGCAAGCGGAAATATGTCTGCAATCAAGTCTATTGCTGCCAAGGGAGCATGGAAAGTAGACGGAACACCGATTCAGAATTGGGATGCCATAACTGATTCACTTAATGCAGGTGTTTTTGGATACACATGTCTTCCTTCAGGAGTAACCAGCAATGCAATCAGTGAGTTCAATAATGCCCTGCTTGGAACAGAAACAGCTGATCAGGCAGTCGAAAAGGCTTCCCAGTACGCTGCGGAAACAATAGGTTATTGACGGACACGGATAGAATAATGCTGAGAAGATAAATGACAGCGGGTTCCGGTTATCTGAACCCGCTGTTTTTTAGAGATATCAGCATCGTAACAGTATGGAGGAATGATCTTGCATAAACAAAATGATCAACTGAAAAAAACAAAGCTGTCCAAAGAAACAAGAACCAATCTGACAGCATATGCATTTTGCATCCCATGGTTTATCGGATTTGTCTGTTTTACGCTGTTTCCCATTGGATTTATGTTGTATAACAGCATGACAAATCGAAAGCTGAACGGAATATCAAACTTTATCGGACTTGCAAATTATAAGAATATGTTCAAAAGTGTTTCCTTTTTAAATTCTTTCAAAGTAACAATATTTTTTACTGTTGTAATGGTAGTGGTTACAACGATCTGGGCAATCATCATGGCACTTCTTCTGAACCGCAAGCAGCGTTTGAATGGAATATTCCAGTTCTGCTATTTCCTGCCATCCGTAATCCCGACTGTTGCACTGGCATATGCGTTTCGGACAATTTTTGGAAAAGATTCCGGATTATTGAATGGACTGATCAGCATGATATCCGGGCAAAACGTTAAGATCAACTGGCTGCTTGATACGCATACGGTATATGTGGCGGTTTTCTTCGTTACATTATTTATCTACAATACCGGACAGATGATGCTGATATTCAGATCAGGACTTGGAGATGTTCCGTCGGAACTGTACGAAGCATGTGAAATGGATGGTGCAGGTGCATGGGCAAAATTCTGGCATATCACGATGCCTGCAATTTCACCCATTGTATTATTTAATGCAGTCAATGGCTGTATCAGTGCGTTGAACGGTTCTTTTGCACTGTTGTATCCGTTAAGCGGTGAAAACGGGGATCCAAATGGCTACACTCAGGTTTTGAGCCTGCTGATATATAAGGAGGCTTTCAGCAATATGAAAGTCGGATATGCATGTGCGCTTTCTGTTGTGCTGTTTCTGGTTGCTGCGGCTTTTGGCGGGATCATATTCCTGATATCACGTAAAACCGTTTATTATGAAACATAATGGAAAGGAAATGCAGCATGACAGCAGAGAAGAAATTTGATGAAGTAATTCTATATATCATAAAAACACTGGTAGCATTTGTGATGTTCTGTCCGATCATATGGATACTTACAGGCGGATTTAAAACAATTACAGAGTTTTCCAGCTCGGCAAAAGTATTTCCGGTACATGCAACATTTGCCAATTACAATTATATTTTTACACATTCCAGTTTGTTACTGTATGTACGTAATACGGTACTTCTGATGGTAGGTAATACAGTAGGAACGCTGATTTCATCCTCCCTTGTGGCATATCCGCTTGCACGAATGGAATTCAAGGGGAAAAATCTGATCTTTTCCATCATCGTTGCTACAATGATGATTCCGAATATAGCGCTTATTATTCCACAGTATATTATGTTCGGAAAAATTGGATGGCTGGATTCACTGTTCCCGATGATTGTTCCATCGTTTTTTGCTTATCCGTATAATGTTTTTCTGGTACGCCAGTTTTTCCGCAGTATACCAAAGGAACTGGATGAGGCAGCAATTATAGACGGCTGTACGAGATTCCAGATTTTTTATAAAATTATCGTTCCGATTTCAAAGCCTACATTTGTGACAATCGGTGTGTTATCATCAGTATATTGGTGGAATGAACTGACGCAGCCGGTTTTCTATATCAACAGTGACAGGTGGAGAACCTTGACGATTGCCCTTATGACATCTTATATGTATACATCGGGTAATGCATTTGTGATCAACTGGCCGTCAATCATGGCAGCATCTTCACTTATGATTGTTCCGCCCATGGTTTTATATCTGTTCGGAAATAAATATCTGGTGGGTGGAATCAAGACAACCGGACTCAAAGGCTGATAATCTGAAATGATGCCAAAGGGATGATCAGGAGGAATACAGAAAATGACCTTAAAAGAAATTGCGGATCTTGCAGGTGTTTCAACGGCAACCGTATCATATGTAATTAATCACTCTGCGGCGGTCAGTGAAAAAACCCGTATCAAAGTGGAAAAGATCATAAAGGAAACGGGGTATCATTCCAACATGCTGGCAAAGAGTCTGCGCAAGAATGAAAGCAGATTGATCGGGATCATTGTGGAGGACATCAAAGTAGCACATACAGCCTATATCATTGATGGAATAAATGAAATTGCAGAGAAAAAAAAGTACAATACAATTTTATGTAATTTACGATTATTAAGTAAAATCGGATCACGCTTTGAAGATATTTCAGAATACCAGGAGGATATTGACCACGAGATCAATGTTCTTCTGAGCATGCAGGTGGATGGGATTATATACATCGGTATGCATGACCGGAAGATCAGTCATGTAGTAAAGAACAGCAGCATACCGGTTGTATATTGTTACTGTTATGCGGATGGTGAAGGTTCATCTGTCAGATATAATAATGAACAGACAGCATATCAGCTGACACAGATGGTAATTGACAAAGGACATACCAGAATTGCGGTAATGAATGGACTGAAAACATCAGAACCTGCTCAAATGCGTTTCTCAGGTTTTTTGCGTGCATTAAAGGATGCAGAGATTGCCATTCCGGAATCCTTTATTGCAACAGGAAACTGGAAATTTGAAGATGCAAGGGATGCTGCGTTTAAGATGCTTCAGAAAAATATGGAAAATTCATCAAATGACAGACCTACGGCAATTGTTGCGATGAATGATGAAATGGCAGTTGGAATATATTATGCAGCAGAGGAGCTGGGACTTAGAATACCGGAGGATCTTTCTGTCACGGGATTCGATCATGCAGATGTGGCAAGATATATCTATCCGCAGCTGACGACAGCGGAGAGGCCATTGCAGGAAATGGGATATCGGGCACTGGAAATGCTGATAGAGAATATCAGCGGGGAAAATGTATGTATGAACAATGCTATCTATCCTTGTACCGTGATTAAGGGGGCTTCCATTTATAATCTATCTGAACAGCTCAAAACTACGAAAAAATGTGATGGTAAACAAAAATGAATAATAAAATGAAAAATGTGGTAATTGATGATCATATATGGAATAAATATATTAATCTTGTCAGAGAAGTCATTCTTCCATTTCAATGGGATTTGATCAATGATCAGGTTCCGGGAGCTGAAAAAAGCTATTGTATGCGAAATTTTCGAATTGCAAACGGATTGGAAGAAGGAGCCCACATGGGGGCTGTCTTTCAGGATACAGATGTTGCAAAATGGCTGGAAGCGGTTGGCTTCTCAGCAGCCAGAGGAGAAAATCAGCAACTTGAAAAATGGGCAGATGAGGCAATTGATCTGATTGCGGGGGCCCAGTGTAAAGACGGATATCTTAATACCTATTATACAATCGAAAAAAAGAAACGTTGGAACGATCTGTTCGAAGGACATGAACTGTATACAGCAGGACATATGATCGAAGCTGCCATTGCATATTATGAAGCGACCGGAAAAAGAAAATTTCTGGATGTTGTGTGCAGGTTTGCTGACTATATCTGCAATGTTTTCGGACCAGAGGAAGAACAGCTTCAGGGATATCCGGGACATCCTGAAATAGAGCTTGCACTTGTCAAACTGTATCGTCTGACCAAAGAAAAGAGATATCTTGATACAGCAGATTTTTTTGTCAGAAAACGGGGAACACAGCCGTGTTACTTCACAAATGAACAAAATTATAAACAGGGAACTTTCATTTTTCCGGAGTTTAGAGATTTTGATTTTGATTATTGTCAGGCAGATAAACCGCTTCTGCAGCAGGACAAGGCAGAAGGACATGCTGTTAGAGCGATGTATTTGTACAGTGCAATGGCAGATCTTGCATTGGAAGAGCAGGATCAGTCTTTGAAACAGCAGTGTGAATGTTTGTGGGAAGATGTGACACAAAAGCAGATGTATGTGACAGGAAGTATTGGATCAGCAGCATATGGAGAGCGCTTTACAACAGATTATGATCTTCCGAACAATACCAACTATTCAGAGTCCTGCGCAACGGTTGGACTTGCGATGTTTTCTGCCCGGATGTTCCGTTTTGAACATGACGGAAAATATATGGATATTGTAGAAAAAGCACTTTACAATACTTTACTTGCTGGAATTGCATTGGATGGAAAACATTTCTTTTATGTTAATCCGTTGGAAGTTGTTCCGGAAATTGCAGAATCAAATCCGACAATGCGCCATATTAAAACGCAGAGGCAGCTTTGGTTTGGGGTAGCATGCTGTCCGCCTAACATAGCGCGTACTTTGGCATCCATGCAGAACTACATTTGTGATATTTGTGACAATACCTATTTTCAGAATCTGTTTATTGCAGGAAAAAGTCATGTGAATTTTGAGAACGGATCAGCAGAGGTAACTACAACAGCTGATTATCCGACAAACGGTGATGTGCAGATTACCGTGAAACCAGAAAAAGAGACCATGCATTTCTGTATTGCGCTCAGGAAACCGGAGTTTTCTAAGAAATACAGTCTGATGATAAACGGAAAAATGTTCGAACCGATTGAAAAAAAGGGTTATCTGTATCTGGACAGAGACTGGAAATCTGAAGATGTGATCAGTTACCAGATGGATGTTGCGTTTCGATTTGTGTACTGCAATCCGCGTGTAAGGGATAATATCGGGAAGGTATGTCTGATGCGGGGACCATGGGTATATTGTTTTGAAGAAGCAGATAACGGCAGTTATCTGGCAGCGGCACAGCTTAATACAACAGCCGTTAGAGAAGATTATGAAGACGCCCTATTTGGCGGAACAATGTGTGCAATTGTTTCTGGCAAAAAAGCGGATTTTGAAGAAACAGCTGAACAGCAGATGCTTTATTCAGATTCTGCGGAAACTTATTCTGAGCATACATTTCGTGCAATACCATATTGCTACTGGAATAACCGTGGGAAAGGCGAAATGGCGGTCTGGATGAATAAAATCCAATCAGTTTAATTTGCTGTTATCCGGATACGCAGTACCCTTGGTATTGCAAAAAAATATGCGTGTTTATCCTTTCCTGTATTGTGCGGGTGAAATGCCTACCATTTTCCGGAACTGTCTGTTAAAATTGGACAGATTCCGGAAACCGCAGGAAAAAGCGGCTTCTGCGATACTGCAGTCTGTATCAAGCAGTATTTCGCAAACTGCCTTTATACGAAAATGATTCAAATATTCAATGGCACCCATTCCGGTCATCAATCTGAAAAGATTCATAAAATAGCTTTTACTCAGGTGAGCACTTTGAGAAAGCTGCTCAATTGTAATCTGTTCCTGATAATTTGCGGAAATGTATTCCAGTGCACAGCGCAGACTGTCGGTTTCTTTTGTATTCATGGAAGTATTCTGAATGATTTTGTGATCATCGTCCAATAATCCCAGAAGTTTCATCAGTTCACTTTTTAATAATAGATCCTGCTTGCCGCTTCCAGCCTGCGCACAGCGCATGATATTCTGTATACACTTTTTCAGCAGGCCATAATGCGGATCCTTTGAAGAGATCGGTGTAATAATTTTACGCTGCTTCGTTATGACAGGGCGTAGGAATTCTGTGTAGCAACGATCTTCCATCGCACCACTGAGCATACTGGAATGGAAAACAAGTGTATCATAGCATAGCTCTGTTCCTGAGCCTGTACTGATAGAATGCAGCGTATCCGGCTGCAGAACAAAAATATCTCCTTTGTATATGGGAATCTCCTGCTGCTCAATGCGAAAGATTCCGGTTCCGGTTCGTACGAAGTTAAGTTCAAATTCATTGTGCCAGTGAAGCGGAACATAAGAAAAAGCGTCAGGCAGCTGACAATTATAGTAGGTATATGGAATTAAAATAGAACTGTGTCTGCGTTTTTCCTCAAGGGAAGATGCTTGTAAGTTTGACATATTGTGACCTCAAAAAAGTATCATAGTACCAGAAAAGAAGATGATAATAGCGGATTTATCTTTTGAACAGTAGTATTATATCATCAAATGAGCCGACCCTGCAAATTCGCTCTGCAATGAAATGCAGCATGAAAAGTAAGTATGCAGTTTGGGATGAGATTTAAAGAGGATGCGGCAGAATACAGCAGGAGGTTATTATATGGCAAAGTGGCTTGATCAGGCAATTTTTTATGAAATATATCCACAATCTTTTTGTGATACAAACGCAGATGGAATCGGTGATTTTCAGGGAATTATTAATAAGCTGGATTATATTCTGGAACTTGGATGCAATGCAATCTGGATGAATCCCTGTTTTGCGTCACCTTTCGGGGATGCAGGATATGATGTATCAGATTATTACATGGCAGCACCAAGGTATGGTACAAATGAGGATTTAAGAAGGCTTTTTAAGGAAATACATAAGAGAGACATGCATTTATTACTGGATCTGGTTCCGGGACATACCTCACTGGAACATCAATGGTTCACAGAATCAAAAAGAGCAGGTAAAAACGAGTATACAGACCGTTATATCTGGACCGGCAATGTGTGGGATAATCCAGAGGGAATGAACTGCATTCGCGGGATTTCGGAAAGAGACAGTGCCTGTGTTGTAAATTTCTTTTCTCATCAGCCGGCGCTGAATTATGGATTTTATGAGCCGAAAGAGAGTTGGCAGCAAAAAACAGATGCACCTGGACCGGTCGCGACCCTTGAAGCGATGGAGGATGTCATGCGTTTCTGGCTCGGAATGGGTTGTGACGGATTTCGGGTTGATATGGCAGGGTCGTTGGTAAAAGGTGATCAGGATGGAAAAGGAACGATTGCACTCTGGCAAAAAGTGAGGCACTTTCTGGATCAGGAATTTCCGGAAGCTGCAATGGTGTCTGAGTGGGGAGAACCGGATAAGTCTCTTATGGGAGGCTTCCATATGGACTTCTTACTGCATTTTGGACCATCTCATTATAACGATCTGTTTCGATGCGAAGAGCCATTCTTTTCATCCAGAGGAAAGGGCGATGTTTCGAAATTTGTAGAGAAATATGTAAAGAATTATGAAAAAACGCAGTGTAAAGGTTTGATGTGTATCCCATCCGGTAATCACGATATGGACAGATTGGCACGCAGTCTGCATGGCGATGAGCTGAAGGTTGTTTTTGGTTTTTTGTTATCCATGCCAGGAGCGCCATTTATATATTATGGGGACGAAATAGGCATGCGTTATGTGGAGAATTTATATTCGGTTGAAGGTGGATACAATAGAACCGGTTCCCGTTCTCCGATGCAGTGGGATAATTCCACCAACTGCGGATTCAGCAGTGCCAGGAAAGATCAGTTGTATATTCAGATGGACCAGGCGGCGGATCGTCCTACGGTGCAGAAGCAAATGGCAGAACCTGATTCTTTATATCATACGGTCAGGAATCTGATTCAAATCAGACAGCTTCATAAAGCATTGCAGAGCAGAGGAAAGATCGAATTTCTGTATGCGGAAAAAAATAAGTATCCCTTATGCTATCTCAGAAGCAGTGAAGATGGAACGGAAAAAATTCTGATTGTTGTTAATCCGTCCGCCCGAAAAGAAAATTTTGCATGTGAATATCTGCCTGAAAGCAAAATATACAGTTATGGCGGGGAACTAGAAGTTGCTGAAAAGAAGTTAACAGCTCCAGCCAAATCGGTGAACTGGTACATGATCTAGAAGGATGCAGATATATGCTTCGGTAATATAAGAAGTGACCTGAAACAGGATGAATGCCGGAAAATCAAGGAAGAGTTACATTATGAATAGAATGTGGCTCTTTTTTTTGTGTAAAAAGCTGATTGATTAAGCCTGCATATTCCCGCAATATGATAATAATCAGCAAAACATAAATGATGAATGACATAAAGCTAAGACAGAATAAAATACAAAAGTGCATGTATCCAGGAAGGGAATAGCAAATGGTAAAAGTGGTAAGCAGTATCAGCCAGTACTTAAAAAAGCATCTGATTGCAAGGTTTGTTCTGATTCTGTCACTAATCGTATTCTTACTGGCTGCATTATTTTTGAACTATCTGCGATACGCATATTTAAATTATCTGGAAGAGACCAGTCTGCAGACAGAGAATGCGGTACTTGCACCGTTAAAGAAAAATATTGACAATTCCATTGAAAATGTCGTCAATTTCGGCAGTGAGCTGGCAGTATCACAGCAATTATATCAGGCAACCGTAAATGTGGAGGAATCCACTGGGCATAACAGCCTGGCGCTGTATAATTATCTGATCTCATGTGAATATCCTTCGGAAGAAGTATCAACTGCAATTGTCGGAGCAGATGGGATACTGGGACAATATGACAGATATAAAACTTCCAGCGGGGGCGTCATGTGGAATACCAGAAATATGGAAACGATAGAGAATATTTATAATGAAGTGATTGTAAAGTGCAAAAATTATGACAATATCAATCCATATCCGCGTTATGTACTGGAAACGGAACCATCTATTCATGCTTCTAACGGTAATATGTATGTTTTTCATATTGCTTATCCGGTTTTGGGCGGCCATTCTGGTTTGAGCAATGTAAAGTATGTGCTGGTGGTTACATATAAAATGGACTTGTTCAGGGATTTTCTTGATACGGTCGAGATTCCCAAGGTGAATTATCTACAGGGATATATTGCTGATTCGAAAGGAAAAATTCTTTATCACAGAAATAAAAACTATATCGGGAAAGCGGTTGAAATACTGACTGATGCAGGAGAAGTCAAGATATGCAGTGAACAGCTGAACTTTTTCGGTTGGACTTTAAATATCAGGATTGAAGAAAATGAATTGAAAGAACATGTGAATCAGATTTACAGCAGAGGTTATTATCTTTATATTCTGATATTACTGACTTATATTGCTATCGTTTCCTATATGATGAAACGGATACTAAGACCCGTGCATAAAATATCAAATGCAATTCAAACAGTTAAAGATGGAAATTTCCATGAAAAAATTAAAATTGAAGGGGCACACGAAATATGGCAGCTGGCCCAGGAATACAATCGAATGGTAGATCAGTTGTTAGAGAAGGAAAAGGAAGTGGAGCGGCAGCATCAGCTTGCAATGATATTTCTGGAACGGCAGTATCAGGCAGAATGGGAAGCGCTGGAATCACAGATCAATGCGCATTTTATCTGCAATACGCTTGGAATCATCAATTACGAAGCAATGGAAAACGGGAATGATAAAGTTTCCGTTATGATCAGAAAACTTTCGAATATACTGCGGTATACCTTTGATCAGAAACGCCAGGAGGTCTTTTTCAGGCAGGAAGTTGCATGGATTGAACAGTATCTCTATCTGCAGAAAGCAAGATTTGAAGACCTGTTTAATTATGAGATCAGCTATGATGAGGTATATGGTGACTGGCCCTGCTGTAAACTGATGCTGCAACCATTTGTGGAAAACAGTATCATACATGGACTTGCAGGCAGGCACAGCGGTGGCATTATCAGAATCAGCGCGATGGAAAAGGACGGAAGGCTGCAGGTATCCATCTCAGATAACGGGAAGGGAATGGAGCCTTCTGTTGAAGAGAAAATTCAGGAAATACTCAGGACAAAAGGTACGATTGCGCAAAAGGGGAAAAGTCGTGCTGGAGTAGGAATACTCAATGTTGTCACAAGAATGAGAATGTTTTACGGGGACAAACTTTCTATTTCACTGATAACGGAAGCAGATAAAGGAACGGAATTTACTTTCCAGCTTCCGATACCGGAAACAGAATCAGGTATGTAGAAAAATACGGGGGTTATGATGACAATACTGATCGTGGAGGATGAACCAAGAGCAAGCAGAGGATTAAGGAATCTGATTGAACAAATCGGAGAAGACTTTCATGTGGTAGGAGAAGCTCTTGACGGGAAAGAAGCATTGGAATTGATCCACATGTTGAATCCGGACGTGGTCATGACGGATATCAGGATGCCGGTGATGGATGGTATGGCACTGATCATGGCAGCGAATGCACAGTTCATAAAAACAGAATTCGTCATTATCAGTGCATATGAAGAGTTTGAAACAGCAAGAAAGGCTATTTCGCTTGGCGTAGCAGATTATCTGGTTAAGCCGATCGCACTCGAAGATGTGAGACGGGTGTTATATAAACTGGCGCATGTTGATAACAGCGATGCAGATAGTGAAAAAAATGAACTGGTAAGAGAATACCCGGGAGTTCATCCATTAATCAGAAAATCACTCATTATTATCGAAAAATCGTATCAGTCAAAAATTACGCAAAAGGATATTGCGGAAACGCTTGGGGTAACCGCAGAATATTTCAGTTATCTTTTTGCCAAAAATATCGGAGATAATTTTGCCAGGTTTTTAAGAAAATATCGAATTGAAATGGCAAAAAAGCTTTTACAGGAAGGGAAAACGGATAAGGATGATATTGCATATCAGGTTGGTTTCACGGATGCAAAATATTTTTGCAAATGTTTCAAAGAGGAAACCGGAGTCAGTGTAAATGAATATTTGAGAAACCGGTAATATTAAAATTGTTCTTTAATATTAATTTTTTACTCTAAAAAAAGGACCAAATCTTAATTCTGAATCTTTTGGAGAAAACTCCCATACGATACAATCATATCAGATTAAAAACGTAGCAGATTTTTCTGATGAAGCACCATTGGAGAAATCAAAGAGCTGAGTGCTTTCGGCAAAAGTATCACGTGCAAACGACATTTATCGGTAGAAAAAGGGAGGATAAGCATGAAAAATACTTTAAAAAAAGTATCAGCGGTAATGCTTTCAGGAGCTATGGTTGTATCAATGGCTGCATGTGGAAGCACAACAAGTACGGGTGAAACAACAGAGGGAACAGCTTCGTCCAGCAGTGCGGAACAGGCAACCGCTGCTGAAGCAACGGCAGCAGCAACGACGTCTGATCAGACAGCAGCAACACCGGATCAGATCGGGGAGCCAAACGGCGGCGCTACTGTAACTTTATGGCACTATTTTGAAGGCGAAGCAACCGCACTGAACAAAATGATTAAGGCCTACAATGAATCTCAGAAGGAGATTTATATTGTACCGACTTTTGTTTCCAGAGACGAACTGATGAAACAATATACGATCGGAGCAGTTTCAGGGGATCTTCCGGATATCGGAATGGTAGATTCTCCGGATATGGCATCTTATATTTCATTGGGTGTATTTGCAGATATTGATACCTACCTGCAACAGTGGAACGATCTGTCACAGTTTTATGCAGGACCGCTTTCTTCCTGCAAAGGATCTGACGGACATTTGTATGGCCTTCCAAATAACTCCAATTGTCTTGCTCTTTTGTGCAATATGGACATGCTCAAGGCAGCAGGAATTGATAAGGCACCTACAACATGGGAAGAATTTGAAACTGCAGCAAAGGCAACGACGGATGCCAAAAATGGTGTATATGGATTTGCAATGAGTGCCATTTCAAATGAAGAAGGTACCTTCCAGTTCGTTCCGTGGCTCTATGGTGCAGGCGGATCAGTCGGAGCAATTGATTCCGATGCATCGGTTCGTTCAGTATCATTCCTTGCAGATCTTGAAAAAAATGGTTATATGAGCAATGAGGTTGTCAACTGGGGACAGGGAGATGCAATGAATGCATGGGCTGCAGGGAAAGCGGCAATGCTGGAATCCGGAACATGGCAGGTAGCACAGTCTCTGGACGGGGATCTCAAGGATACGGTTACATGGAAATATGAATATGTTCCGATGCCATCAGAGAATGGTCATCAGGCAACCGTAATCGGCGGCGAGAATTTTGGTGTATGTGCAAGCAGTAAGCATGTAGCAGAATGTGTTAAATTCCTTGAAACAATGGAATCTGCACAGAACAATGCAGACTGGTGTGAAGTTGCAGGAAAACTTCCGGTAAGAAGTGATGCCGTTAAACTGAAATCTTTCTGGACAGAGGATGCAAGATATAAGGTATTTAATGATTCCATGAACTTTGCGGTAGCAAGAGGCCCACACCCACAGTGGCCGACTATTTCAGAAGCAATCTGGACAGCAGAACAGTCTGCAATTTTAGGACAAAGTACGCCGAAAGATGCTATGGCACAGGCAGCATCTGTAATCAATCCGATTCTAAAGGAAACACCACTTCCAGATACTGCAAAGTAAAGGTGGGAAAATAGAAACAAATCATGCGGCTGATTCATAAATGCCGTATCCAAAAAGACTGCTGCAGAAATTCATGGAAATGATTCCTGTAGCAGTCTTTTTAAGAAGAAAGGATGTGGGTGGCTTGAAACTTACAATGGCACAAAAAAAGCGCAGAGAAGGATATTCTTTTATTCTGCCCGGATTTATCTATATGCTGATTATTTTGGGGTATCCCCTTATTTATAATATTTTTTTGAGTTTTAAAAATGTTAATGTTAAAACATTTGCGGCAGGAACATCTACTTTTATCGGATTTAAAAATTATTATGAGCTGTTTCATAATGCAACTTTTTTACTGGTGCTGAAAAATTCTTTTGTATTTACTTTCTGGTGTCTGTTTTTTCAGTTCACAATCGGATTTCTCTTTGCCCTTTTGTTTACCAAGAAATTTTCTTTTGCGGGACCGATTCGTGGAATGATTCTGGTCGGGTATATGATGCCCATGTCCGTAACAGCGCTTCTTGGTAAGAATATGTTTGATAAATCCAGTGGTGTGATCAATGATCTGCTGATCAGAACGGGATTGATCAATGCTCCGGTGGACTGGCTTTTGCAGCCATCAACAGCCATGGCTGCGGTAATTGCAATGAACTGCTGGGTTGGGATTCCGTTTAATATGCTGTTGCTCACATCAGGGCTGGACGGGATATCTACAGAGGTACTGGAAAGCGCGGAGGTAGATGGTGCCAATATCTGGCAAAGATTCTGGCTGATCACGATTCCGCTTATGAAACCGGCAATTCTTGCAGTTCTCATGCTGGGATTCATATATACATTCAAGGCATTTGATCTGATGTTCATTATGACTGCGGGAGGCCCGTTGAATTCAACAGACGTGCTGGGAACATATGCGTATAATCTTTCATTCAAACAATATGAATTCTCAAAAGGATCGGCGGTTGCAATGGTATTGTTTGCAGTTTTATTTGTGATCGGGCTATTTTATCTGCGTCTGATTTCCAAGGAGGATGATTGATTATGGCAGGACTTGTCAGAACACTGAAGCTTCGGGAAGAAGCAATGACACACAAAGAAAGAAGAAACAATGCTATTTTGTGTATTGTTTCAGTAATCGTAGCAGTTATTTTTCTTTTTCCGATATACTGGCTTGTGATGATGTCTTTTAAATCGGATGCGGAGTCTTTTGGTAAACTGGTGACTTATTATCCGCATCATTTTACATTAAGACCCTGGAAACTCAATTTTCAGGATGCGGAGTTTATTTCCTCATTAAAAAACAGCCTGATCATTGCATTTTTGTCCATGTTCCTGTCAATGGGATTTGGCGTGACGGCTGCATACGGAATGGGAAGATATAAAGTTCCCGGAGGGAAAGGGTTTCTGCTGACCTTTCTGGTAACGCAGATGCTGCCGGCATCCTTGATGCTGACGCCAATGTATCTGATCTTCAGCAGATTTCATTTGCTTGGAACCTATATCGGACCTGCACTTGCAATTTCATCAGGTTCAGTTCCGTTTATTGTCGTAACGCTCAGACCTTATTTTAAAGGGGTACCATCTTCTTTGGATGACGCCGCACGAATCGACGGGTGTAATGTACTGGAATCCTTTGTCAGAATTATGATACCCGCTATTAAGACAGGAATTATAACTGTTTTAGTCATATCCTTTTTGAGCGGCTGGAATGATCTTGCCTATTCCATGACATTTAATGTGCAGTCAGATATGCGTCCACTTACAGCTAATATATATAAATTCCAAAGTAAGTGGGGAACCAAATGGAACTGTATTATGGCGTATGGAACAATTCTGGTTACACCGGTTATCATTTTGTTTGTTTTCCTGCAGAAATATATTGTCGGAGGATTGACGGCAGGAGCAGTAAAGGAATGATCTGATATGGCAGTGTTTGAAGAAGGGAAGCGTGAAAACGCTCTGTTATGGAGGGAAAAGTGGATATTCATATAATAAATGAAGAAAAAAAAGAGCAGAAAACCGGAGATTTCAGATCTGACAGTGATTTTCTGTTGGGATACTTTTCAGAAAAAGATGGTTCACTGTATTACAGATATGATGCAGAACGTGTGATAATTGAACCCTGGGGGGCAAACAGTCTGCGGGTACGTTCCAGCAAGGAATCAGCTATGCCGCAGGAGTTATGGGCGCTGGATCAAAAGCCTGTGGGCAATCATTCAGAAATCAGGATTGAAGCGTTTTCGGCAAGTATTAAAAATGGAAAAATTTCAGCACAGATTAATAACATAGGGAAAATTACTTTTTATAATGATAAAGGGAAATTACTGCTGGAGGAATATGTCAGAAACAGAAGAGATATGTTTGCAGTTACGACAAGCTCACTGGAGGTAGAAGCAAGAGAATTCAAACCGATTATTGGTGGAGACTATGAACTGACGATGCGTTTTGAGGCAAATGCAAATGAGAAAATTTATGGAATGGGTCAGTATCAGCAGAAATTTTTGGATTTAAAGGGAGCAGAGCTTGAACTGGCACATAGAAATTCACAGGCAAGTGTTCCATTTTATATTTCTTCACTGGGATATGGCTTTTTGTGGAATAATCCTGCAATCGGAAAAGTGAATTTTAACAAGAATATTACCAGTTGGATCGCCCTTTCGACCAAAAAGCTGGATTATTGGATTACAGCAGGCGATACACCGGAAGAGATCGAACATTCCTATGCGGATGCAACCGGAAAAGTCCCTATGATGCCGGAGTATGGGATGGGATTCTGGCAGTGTAAGCTCCGCTATCAGACGCAGGAGGAACTTCTGGAGGTTGCAAGAGAATACAAAAGGCGTCAGATACCGATAGATGTCATTGTGGTTGATTTCTTCCACTGGCCCAAACAGGGAGACTGGAGATTTGACAAGACCTACTGGCCGGATCCGGATGCAATGATCCGGGAACTGCAGGAAAAGGGAATCGAGCTTATGGTTTCTGTATGGCCAATGGTTGATTATAACAGTGAGAATTTTGAAGAAATGATGGCAAAGGGACTCTTGACCAGAGTGGAGAAAGGCGTTCGTATCGATAATACCTATCAGGGGAACACAATCCAGTTTGATCCGACCAATCCGGAAGCCAGAGAGTATGTATGGAAAAAGTGCCGGAAGAATTATTATGATAAAGGCGTGAAGATATTCTGGCTGGATGAGGCGGAACCGGAATACACAGTATATGATTTTGAAAACTACAGATATCACGAAGGACCGAATGTGCAGGTCGGAAATACTTATCCGGTGATGTATGCCAAAACATTTTTTGATGGCATGCAGGAAGCAGGTCAGGAAAATATTGTGAATTTGCTGCGATGTGCGTGGGCAGGTTCCCAGAAGTATGGTGCACTGGTATGGTCAGGCGATATTCATTCCACATTTGAAAGTCTGCAGAATCAGTTCTGCGCAGGCCTCAGCATGGGAATTGCAGGAATCCCATGGTGGACGACGGATATTGGAGGCTTTTTTGGAGCCAATATCAATGACGAAACGTATCACGAAGTGTTCCTGAGATGGTTTGAATATGGCACGTTTTGTCCTGTTATGCGACTACACGGATATCGGATGCCTTATCAACCGCAGCAGGGGACAACCGGAGGAGCTGCCTGTGTGTCAGGTGCACCAAATGAAATCTGGTCATATGGAGATCAGGTGTATGAAATCTGTAAAAAATATATCGCGCTTCGTGAACAAATGAGACCATACATACGGGAACTGATGCAGGCTGCGCATGAAAAAGGAGATCCTCTCATGCGGCCGTTGTTTTATGATTTCCCGCAGGATGCTGAGGCATGGAAGAATGAATCAGAGTATATGTTTGGTAATAAGATTCTGGTTGCTCCGGTAATGGAGAAAGGTCAGAAATCCAAAATCATATATTTGCCGGAAGGAAGTACCTGGACAAATGTCTGGACAGGAGAGAGAACCGGCGGAGGCCAAAGCGTGAGTGTTGAAACACCGCTGGATCAGATTCCGTTATTTACCCGGGATGGATTTAAACTGGGAATATAAGGAGAAAACATAGTAAAATAAAGGATAGCATCACAAAACAGAAGTAAGATCAGAAAGGGATAACATGCTGAAAAAGGAAGAAAACAGGCTTCTTCGACGTTTTGATAAAGAACTGCTGTGTATAGAACCCTGGGGAAAGAACAGTTTTCGGATCCGTGCCACGCAGAGGTATGAATTCAATTCCGAAGATGATACCTCAGCCCTTCTGCCGCAATATACCTGCAAAGTCAGTATAAAACAGGAAGGAACAAGTACTTTTATACAAAACGGAGATCTGATCTGTGAGATGACAAGAACAGGAAAACTGCGTTTCAGGAAGGGGAATGGGCAGCTGCTTCTGGAAGAATATGAGCGGATACGCACAATGGCAGAAGAAGGCAGGAAAGAGTTTAACAGCGCACTGGAGATTGCCCCCAGAACATTTGAATCCTATGAAGCAATGGACAATTATCGTCTGACACTGCGGTTTGAGGCATGTGATAAAGAGAAGCTATTCGGAATGGGTCAGTATCAGCAGCCTTATCTTGACCTCAAAGGATGTACACTTGAGCTGGCACATCGCAATTCGCAGGCCAGTGTTCCGTTTGTGCTCTCTGACAGGGGATATGGCTTTTTATGGAATAATCCTGCAATCGGAAGTGTCGCTTTTGGCAAAAATCTGACAGAATGGCGGGCAGATTCCACCAAACAGATGGATTACTGGATTACGACAGGGAATACACCGGCGGAGATAGAGTCAAATTATTCGGAATTAACAGGAAGAGTACCGATGATGCCGGAATATGGGATGGGGTTCTGGCAGTGTAAACTCAGGTATCAGACGCAGGAAGAAATTTTGAATATTGCGCGGGAATATCGCAGAAGAGAGCTGCCAATTGATGTAATTGTGGTTGATTTCTTTCACTGGCCGCATGAAGGGGACTGGAAATTCGACGAAGATTACTGGCCGGATCCGGAAGGAATGGTAAGAGAACTTCGGGAAATGAACATTACGCTGATGGTTTCCATTTGGCCGACGGTAGACGGAGAGAGCGAAAATTATGAAGAGATGACCGAGCTGGGGTATCTGATAAGAACCGAGCGGGGAAAACGGCTGGGTCAGCTCGGAAATGCAGCATTTATCGATGTTACCAATCCGGATACCAGAAATTACGTGTGGGAAAAGATAAAGGAAAACTATTATCAAAAGGGCATCCACCTGTTCTGGTTGGATGAGGCGGAACCTGAACTGACGGGCTATGAATACCAGCATTATCGTTTCTACAGGGGAGCAGACAAGGAAATTGGTAATATTTATCCCAGACAGTATGCCAGGATGGTATATGAGGGAATGCAGGCAGAGGGGCAGGATAATATAGTAAATCTGTTACGTTGTGCCTGGGCCGGTTCACAAAGATATGGTGCCCTGGTATGGTCGGGAGATATAGACTCTTCTTTCTGTTCACTCAATAATCAGCTGCGTGCAGGACTGAATATGGGGATTGCAGGAATCCCCTGGTGGACAACTGATATTGGAGGCTTTCACGGTGGAAACATTCAGGATCCTTCGTTCAGGGAGCTGCTGATTCGTTGGTTTGAGTTTGGAACTTTTTGTCCGGTTATGAGACTGCACGGATTCCGTGAACCATTCAAAGAGCCGATCGGGAAAAGCGGTGGCGGAAAGTGTCTTAGTGGTGCTGACAATGAAGTCTGGTCATACGGAGAAGAAGTGTATGAGATTTGCCGGAAGTATCTGATTCTGAGAGAAAAAATGCGTCCTTATATTCGCAGTGTCATGGAGCAGGCACACAAGAGCGGTGCTCCTGTTATGCGTCCGCTGTTTTTTGATTTTCCTGCGGATATGGACGCATGGGAAGTAGAAGATGAATACATGTTCGGACCGGATATTCTGGTTGCTCCGATTCTGCAGGAAGGGGGCAGGAGCAGACAGCTTTATCTTCCGGAGGGAGAATGGAGAGAACTTTATGATGGCAGGCTGTATCAGGGAAATACCATAATAGAAGCAGCGGCTTCCCTTGACTGTATTCCTGTTTTTATCAGGAAAGACAAACTGGCAGAAGTTACCTTTCAGTAATCAGTATCAGTAAATCAGGAGAGAAAAATGAAAAAAAAAGCAAATACAGATCAGCATGACAGTGCAGGATACAGTGAAAAATATATCAGTTTCATGAATGCGGTATTTGATCTTCTGGTACTGGGAATTCTGTGGATTATATGCAGTATACCTTTGGTGACGATTGGAGCAGCTTCTTCGGCATTGTATTATGCAGTAGTGAAATGTATCAAAAAAGGAGAAAGTTATCCGATACGCAGTTTTTTTCATTCCTTCAAAATGAATCTGAAACAGGGAAGTATTCTGACACTGATTATGTTAATCATCTCAGGAACTGCAGTTTCTAATATTACCATTTTGCTGAACCGGGCAAATGGCAATCTGGCATTGTTTATGCTGATGTTTTATATTGCAGTTTTGTTGGGAGTCATAACGATCACAATATATTTATTCGCAGCGCTCTCCAGATATGAAATGGGGTCTGTATGGCTTTTGAAGCAATCTGCCTACATGGCAGTCAGACATTTGGGAACAACAGTCATGATCTGGTGTATGCTGTTTTGTATTGGCGTATTATTATACAAATTTGTTTTTCTGCTTATTCTGATTCCCGGGCCTGCAGTATTTGTACTGTCAGAGTTTATGGAAAATGTGCTCCAAAGGTATGAACCTGAAATGGAAGACAGGGCAGAATAGAATAAAGAGAATCGAATAAAAAGACCGTTTGGAAGATAAACTTCCGGGCGGTCTTTTTATAATGGGTATATCTGACAGGGTGGATAAAAGATCAACCTGTTCGATAACCCTGATATTCATTAGAATTACCCTGTAAGTATGAAGCTGTTAAATGGTATCGGAAATTTAAATGGGAGGTTACAAATGAAGAAAAATGTGTTAAAACGTATGGTTGCCGTTTCATTGTCTGCAATGATGATAGCTGGGCTGGCCGGCTGCGGATCAGCGACGGGTACAGCAGGTTCATCACAGGAAAAGGGGCAGGACGCTGCAACATCAGAAGCTTCTGCAACAACTGTTGCAAGCGGAGAAAAGGTAAAACTTTCATTCTATATCTGGAGTGATGAGGAAAACTACATCAAAAAAGTAGTTGAAGCATATAATGCTTCACAGGATAAGGTAGAAGTTGATTTGAATACGGTTGCCAGTGATGATTATGATGATAAGCTCAAAGTAATGCTGGCAGGTGATACTTCGGTAGATCTGGTGGATATTCGCGGCGTTTCACAGATGACCAATTATGCGAATCAGGGTGCGCTTCTGGATGTTACTGACAGAATATCCAAAAGTGGTCTTGATACATCCAAATATGGAGAAATGTGGAAAACCAGTGATGTTGATGGGAAGTATTATGCACTTCCGACAAGAACAACCTGCTGGGCACTTTTTTATAATGCAGATCTGTTGAAAGAAGCAGGTGTTGATGCACCGGGACAGATGACATGGGAAGAATATGTGGATTATTCCAAGAAAGTTGCAGACGGACTCAAAGGTAAGACTGCCGGGGATGGTACTGCAATCAAGGCTGGATACTGGGTACCATGGATTTATCAGTTCTATTCCGTTCAGCACGGCGTATATGTAAATGATGCCAATACACAGTATATTCAGAAATCTCTCGAACTTTTAAATACATTTATGACAAACGGAACACATTATTCTTATGCAGATGTATCTTCCGGAACGTATGATTATATGTCTGAATTTGAGAATGGTCATGTTGCACTTCTTCCGAACGGAGAATGGAGTGTCAATATGCTCATGAATGCACAGGCTTCAGGAGATACCAATGTAAACTGGGAAGTTGCACCGATGCCCGTTCCGGAAGGCGTAGCAGATGGTACTTCATGGGGACAGTTCCAGTATGCAGCTATTACAAGCGGTTGCAAACACCCGGATGAAGCATATGACTTCCTGAATTATCTGTGTGGAGAAAAGGGATCAGAGATTTATGCAAGTACTGGTATGATCCACGCATACTCTTCAGACAGTGCAGAACAGGCACTTGAAAAAGCAAGCGGGAAAGCCTCCGTTCATTATCTCTTTGATGCAAAGAAAGTTCAGGAACAGCCAAATGCAGCAGGGTATGATGAATTTGCAAATGCATTGAACGAAAATGCACAACTCTATTTCCTTGGTGAAGAAGACATTAACAAGTGTATGAAAGATTTTACAGCACAGGCAGACGAGCTTCGTGCCAAATACAATAAGTAATTACGGCAGCAGTTCATAATACAGATCATAGAAAGGGGAGGATAGACAGGTATATCTTCCCCTTTCATAAGATGAAGGAAAAAACATGAAAGACGAAAAAAAGCAGTTATCCGGTGTAAAGGTAAAATACCGTAAAAGTGAAGTTATTTCAGGTTACCTCTTCATTCTTCCGAGTCTGGTCATATTCATTACATTTATGATCATTCCGATCTTTATGGGGTTATACATTTCACTTACGGACTATGATGGATTTAAGACAATGAATTTTGTTGGATTACAGAATTATGCAGCGATGTTCAAGGACAGCTATTTCCTTGTATCATTTAAAAATAATATTGTATATACCCTGTTTACCGTTCCGGGGACGATGATTTTGTCCCTGCTGCTGGCAGTAGCCGTTAATAAAGGAATTAAAGGATCGTCAGTATTCAAGACGGTTTTCTTTTTCCCGTATATCACATCTATGGTGGCGGTCGGCATCATCTGGACACTGCTCTTTAACCCTACAGTCGGGCCAATCAACAACTTTATAAAAAGCATCGGAATAGCGAATCCGCCGGGATGGCTGTTATCAACAAAATCAGCGCTTCCTGCAGTTATGATCGTAACAGTATGGAAATGGTCAGGTTATTATATGATCATTTTTCTTGCAGGACTGCAGGGAATTCCGAAGCAGCTCTATGAAGCTTCGGAGGTTGATGGTGCAAGTGGATTGACCAAATTTTTCCATATTACTTTGCCACTGCTTTCACCTACTACATTCCTGATTTTGATTTTGCTGATCATAAATTCATTCCAGGTTTTTGATCTGATCAATATCATGACAGAAGGAGGACCGGGACGTGCAACCAACGTGCTTGTTTACCGAATCTATCAGGAGGGCTTTAAATATATGCATTTCGGATATGCATCCGCAGAAGCATATTTCCTGTTTGCCATTATTCTGATTATCACAGGGATACAGTTCCGGGGACAGAAGAAATGGGTTGTATATTAAGCTAAGGGGAAAAATATGAATAACGCAATTGAAAAAATGAAAACAGGAAGAAGTATAAAGCGGAAAGTATCTGATGGTATTTTGTTTATCGTACTGATAGTGGTAGTACTGATTATGGTTGTTCCGTTTATCTGGATGGTATCGGCTTCTTTCAAGAGCAATAATGAAATTTTTCTGTACCCGATCCGGTGGATTCCTGATCCGGTCCGATTAAAAAATTATGTTTCAGTATGGACTGAAATTCCATTTCTGAAATATTTTACAAATACACTGATTTATTCGGTTATCGTTACAATTGGACAGATATTCACCTGCTCTCTGGCTGCGTATGCTTTTTCCAAACTCCGTTTTCCGGGAAGAGATGCCATTTTTATGGTATATCTTGCAACGATGATGGTACCCTGGCATGCAATCATGATTCCGCAGTTTATGATCAATAAGGGCCTTGGTTTGTACAATAAGCCGGAAGCTGTCATTATTATGAATCTTGTCAGTGCATTTGGTATTTTTCTCCTGCGTCAGTTTATGATGGGCATTCCGGATGATTTGTGCGAAGCGGGAAGAATAGATGGCTGTAACGAATTTGGAAATTTTTCCAAAATCATGTTTCCGTTATGTGGTCCTGGTATAGCAACCCTGACGGTTTTTGAATTTACTTTTATGTGGAATGATTATCTGGCACCGATGATTTATCTGGATGACGATCAGTACAAGACGATTCAGCTGGGACTTGCAGGATTCCGGTCTTTATACAAGACAGATTATGGTCTGATCATGGCTGGAACGGTATGCTCTCTGATACCGATTCTGTTGATTTATTGTATTGCACAGAAATATCTGATCGAGGGAGTTGCGTTTTCAGGTTTAAAAGGGTAAATGTGAAAAGGCAGTTTATTTACCGTAAACTGCCTGACGTGTTTGCTCAAACCCAGACATTGCTTCATCAAGGGTTATTTGCCCGGAGAAATAGGATTCAGCCTGTGTTGTAAAGGATTCGAGGCATTCCTGATAACCGGCAACAGGAGGCTGTTCAATATATTTCCTTGCTTCCAGAAAGATGCGGGCAGATTCCTTGCCGGTTGCCTTCAGATATTCATTTGCAATGTTATCATCAAAATAGGCAGGCAATATAGCATTCTGTGCATAAATGGCAGCACCGTCTTTTCCACATAGGAATTTCATAAAGGCAAAAGCTTCTGCAGGGTGCGCACAGGAGGCTGCAATGTTGACAAACTGATATTGTCCGACAGTAGTACCGGCGCTTTCATCCGGATCAATCGGCATGGGTGCAATATCCCAGTCAACATCAGTATTGCTGCTGATCAGGTCATTGATCATCCATTCACCCTGCGGAACCATTGCAACTTTATTTGCCTTGAACATTCGGTAGACCTCATGATCCGGATCAGGGAAACTGATCATTTCCTGGTAACTGACATGAGAATGGTCAATATTGTATAACCGGTTAAAAAGTGTCAGAGATTCTCTGGCATAGGTCAGATCATCATCGGTTAAGTAGCTGCCATGCTGCAGGGCTATAAAGCTTGGGATCCAGTCTACCCAGTAACCACCCCATACTTTGGTTTTACCGCTTCCGGAGGTCAGTTTTTGAGCAAGATCACAGTATTCGTCCCAGGTCATTTGTTTGGGATACGGAATACCGGCACGGTCAAAAACAGTTTTATTATAATAAAGTTCCCAGCAGGTAGAACGTGATGGAAGGCAATAGTAGCGGTTCTGGTATAGCGTGCTGTTAAACATGGTACCGTAGGCAGTAACATTCAAAGATCCGTCTTTGATACTGTCTTTGATATAATCTGTAATATCAAGGACCCTGTTTTTTTGTACAAGCTGGATGGTAGAAGCCATACCCTTGGTACCGAACAGATCAACAGCTGTTTTTGTGTCGTTCATTACCGTATCCAGCTGCTTTTCATAACCGGTATTATCCAAAGAACGAATACAGACCTTAATATTATTATGCAGTGCATTGAAAGCATTTGCTGCCGTGGTAGCATAGGGAACTTCATCAACCCATACGTAATAATTGAGTGTGGTTACATTATTATCACCAGAGGAGGCTATTGAGGAAGCGGTATCTGCAGCAGGGTCAAGTATCGTACCGCATCCGGTACAGCATATGGTAACGGAAAAAAGAATGGCAGTAAGAAAAGACAGGCAGCGTTTCAAATGATATCTCCTTTGCATGGTAAAACTGAATCCATTTTCGTTTTATTTTAGATTATAATAAGCATAATTCAGAATAGCAAAACGAAAAAGGAGGCGCAATGTTCTATTTTATTTTTATTATCATTGTTCTGATTCTATTCTTTTTAACAAGAAATGATAAGAGGGAATCGGATAAATATCTGATTACCACGCTTTCTTTTTTTATGATCGATATTGTTGCGCTGATTTTCTATATTTCAAAGGATGCGTATTATTATAATGTGCTGAATCAGTATTTTTCTTTTCCGAAACCGGTATGGGATATACTGATGTATTCTAATATTCCACAGTCATTTTCACTTCGGCTGATGAATATTGCAACGCTTTTTTTTATTTATTTCAGTATGTTGTTTACTTTTGCCTTTATGTCTGATATGCGGTTGCATCATGATCACAAGATCGGAAGAGCATTGATACTATATCTTTCCGTTCAGGCAATATTTTATGATCCGTTGATTCATACAAAGCTATATTGCCTGTTGTGCGGAAACGTATTTGAAGCAGATAAAATAGAAATGATCGAAAATGTTTTTTCAAAAATAACGATTGTCGGGAATAACGGGTTGCTGATTCTGTCGATTCTGCTGGTTTATTTTGCCAATCAGAAAATTTCTTCATCAAATTTTTTCCGTATTTATGCATGGGGAGAATGTGTTTGTTATTGTGGGGTTGAGGTTGCTTTCATATTCGTTTTCTGGTTTGCACCGGCTTTTCTGACAAAAATCTCAAGAATTGCCGGTTATACGATTTATCAGCAGATTCCACTGACTGAGCAAAGCCATAAAATTTACAGCCTTTTCCCGTACTATATCACACTTGCAGGTGTCGCAATTCTGTATTATCTTGTCAAAAACCTGAAACTGCAGCAAAAGCTGGATAATAACAGATTGTATATTACAAGGCAGATCGATGCTGCAGATACAACATCCAAAACCTTCTGCCACTATATGAAAAATGAAATTCTGGCATTGCAGTCGGAAATTGATCTGCTTGAAGTAGGTACAGATAATATGCAAATGAAACAGCAGATACTCAAAGACTGCGGGAATCTGTATGACAGACTGGATGAAATTCATCGCAGTACGAAGATGTCGAAGCTGGTTCTGGAACGGACAGATTTGTCTCAGCTGATGGATGTAATACAGTTGCATATGAAGGCGAAAATGGCTGACTGTAAAGTGATCACGGAGTATAGGGATTCTGTGCCGGATGTAATGGTTGATTCTGATTATTTTGAACAGGCAATTCACAATATCATCGTAAATGCGCTTGATGCAATGCGGAAAGAAGAAAAAAGGGACAATATACTGGAATTTCAGATTGAATCAGTTAACAACTGGGTACAATTATCAATTTCCGACAATGGTGTGGGAATACCAAAAGAAAATCTGAATAAGATTTTTACACCTTTTGTTTCCTCCCAGCCAATTAAACAGCACTGGGGAATCGGATTATCTTTGACCTATAAGATCATTGAGGTACACGCGGAAAAATTGAAGTTACCAGTCAGGAGCATTCCGGGACAACCTTCAAAATTCTTCTTCCCTCCATTTTGCAGGAAGAAAGTAAAGAAGAACGAAATACAGATATGCCACGCGAACAGCACGGAAGGAGAATCAGGTGGATAAAATAAAAGTATTGATTGCGGAAGATATGGAACCGATCCGCAAAAGATATGTGAAAATATTGAATTCTGCCGGTGATATGGAAGTCTGCGCAGATGTCGGAAGCGGCGAAGAGGCTGTAACGCAGCAAAGCCTGCAGAATGCGGATGTTATTCTGATGGATATTGAGATGGAGACTGCTGATGCGGGAATACGTGCAGCTCAGAAAATCTTTCAGAAGGACAGACATGTTAAAATCATCATTCTGACGGTATATGAAGAAGATGAACTGATCTTTACGGCATTTCAGATGGGCGTCTGTGATTATATTCTCAAGAATGCACAGCCGGAAGAAATCATGCAAAGTATACGCGATGCATATGAGAACAAGAGTCCGCTGCGTCCGGAGATCGCCAGTAAAATATTGGGAGAATTTAAGCGGGTTCGCTCCTGTGAAAACAGTTTTCTGCTTGCAGTCAATATCGTAACATCGCTTACTTCTACGGAACTGGAAATACTGGATTTACTGATACAGCATCGGACGAGAGCAGAGATCTGTGAACTGCGGCATGTTGAAATGTCTACCATCAAATCGCAGATCCATGAAATTCTGAAAAAATTTGATTTGGATTCGACCGGGGAGGTTGTATCTCTGATCGACCGGATGGGTTTGTATGATCTGATTTACACAAAAATGAATAAGAAAACATGACATAAGTGTCAGTGAATGAAAATGCCATATCAGGCAGGGAAGGTAACAAGATGTTTGTTTTCAAAAATAAATCTGATAAAGAAATATTTCCGATTGGCTTACAGGCGCACAATTCCTCAACAGATACGAGGCTGATACAAAAGACGATAAAAGCAATTCAGGCAGTAAACGGTAATTGTATGGAAGCTCCCATATACTGGTATCTGCTGGAACCGGAAAAAGATCAATATGATACAGCGCATGTTAAAAAGCTGATTGATGAAGCACGTGCCGCAGGCTTGTATTTGATTCTGTTGTGGTTTGGGACAAGTAAAAATGGTCATCCCAATTATGTACCGGAATACATTAAACTGAATCCTGCTGCATTTCTGATGGCAAAAGAGTGTAATAAGGCACCCCTGGAGGCACTTTCCGTGCACTGCATGAATACTCTGAAGCGGGATAAGGCAGCTTTTTGCAGGCTGATGAATTTTCTCAAAGAATACGATGGTACAGAACGCACAGTAATTGCGGTACAGGTTGAAAATGAGATGGGATACGGCGGTACGGACCGTGACTATTCGGAAGCAGCTGAAGCGGATTATGCAAAAGAAGTTCCGCAGGAACTGTCCGATATCGTAATTGAAAATGCGCAAACGGAAAGTTTATCAGAAGTATCGGCTGCGTTGTCTCCATGGAAAAGAAAATTTGGAAGATATGCGCAGGAAGCCTTTTCTGCATGGTATACCGCCCGTTATATTAATGCAATTGCCAGAGCCGGGAAAGAAATCTATCCGCTTCCGATGAGTGTAAACCTGATGGTTGGGGAAAACAGTTATGAAGAAGCAGGGCTTTGCTATAATGCAGGTGCGCCGGTCAGCCGTATGCTGGATCTGTGGAAAGTCGCGACACCGGACATCGATGTGATCGGGCCTGATATCTATAATGAAGACCGCAGAACCTATGAAAGAATATGTCGGAATTACAGCAGAAAAGATAATCCGCTGTATATTCCGGAATCTCCGATACGAGGCGAAGCAAACGCGATGAATCTTATCCTGGCTGCGGGACAATATGGAGCAGCAGGGCTGTTCTGTTTTGGCGCAGAATCCATGTTGGAAGCCGATGAAACAATCAGACCGGAAAGCCGCGATATTGCGCTGAGCATGCGTACCATTGCTGCAATGGTACCACTGCTGATGAAATATCGGGGAAGTGGCCATGTTTATGCCATTACGGAAGATGAATTTGAAAAGTACAGATATCTGCGAAATGAGCAGTATCATATCATAGCAAAATTTACAAAATATCTTACCATGAATTACGGCTACTCACTTTCAGTGGATAAAGCAAAGCTGACAGGGCAGGAACACGGAAACGTGCGGGGAAGAGCAATTCTGGTACAGACAGGTGAAAATGAATTCTATCTTGGCGGGGCGGGGGTGGCGCTTGATTTTATCAAAATTCCGGATGCTGCTGATGAGCGAAGCTACAGCCATATGAATGCAAGATCTTTTTCGCAGCTTAATTTCCTTTCTGTAGAAGAAGGGCATTTTGAAGGCGATACCTGGGTATGTGATTTCAGAAGAAACGGGGATGAGAGCAATTTCTCCCAGTATGTACTGACAGGAGAAGTGATCCGCATCCGTTTGAATCCCAAAACACCGGAATAAAAAAGAAAGCGCAGAATTGTTATGGATAATCGACAGAAATTTGTGCAGGTACAGGGAAAAGAATACTGTAAAGAAGACAAAAAGCTGTTCTTCAACGGAATTGGTATCGGTTCATGGCTGAATATGGAGCACTTCATGTTGGGAATACCGGGGACAGATGTTCAGATCAGAAGGACCTTTGCAGATGCATTTGGTACACAGAATGCAGAAAAATTTTTTGACCGGTTTGTATATGATTTTATTACCGAAGAGGATTTTCGGTTTCTAAAAGCAAACAGGATCAATCTGGTTCGGGTACCTTTTAACTACAGACTCTTTTTGGATGATCAGAATGCGGATATGCTCAAGGAAAAAGGTTTCGAGTACCTTGATTATCTGATGGATCTGGCACACAGATATGGGATATATGTGCTGCTCGATCTGCATACGGCTCCTGGTGGACAGAACCCGGACTGGCACAGTGACAATGGAAATGGATACACGGAATTTTGGGAATATGATGTTTTCCGAAGGCAGATTATTTCCTTGTGGGGAAAGATTGCAGCACATTATCAAAATGAGGAATATTTGCTGGGTTATGACGTGCTGAATGAACCGTTTCTGATTCCGCAGTTATTGGAGGGAAATGATGCAGCAGCAGATATCGCCACCGGAATCGCAGTACAAAATGCAGCGGCGATATTGAATGATTTTTATAAGAAGGTGATTGCTGCAATTCGTGCCAATGATCCCGTTCATATTATTTTTCTGGAGGGAGATCATTTTGCATCCTGTTTTGAATGCATGCAGGGGATTGCAGAAGAACAGCTTGCACTGGAATTCCATTTTTATCCGACAGTCTGGTATCCGGATCTGTATGATGACAACTATGATCCTGCGATGCGGAAGGAAAAATTTGCGCAGGTCATGCAGAAGCTGATCGCATCGGCAGAGCAGTTTGGCAGGCCCATATTGTGTGGAGAAGCAGGTTATGAAATAGCAACAAACGGATTTGAAAAGACTTTTCCGTTAATCAGGGATACATTGGATCTGTTTGATCAGTATGATATATCCTTTACCCTGTGGTCCTACAAGGATGCCAGATTCATGGGGATGGTCATACCCAAAGAAAATTCCCCATGGATGAAGTTGCAGAAACAGATAGCACTTTTGTGGAATCACCATATGGAGGCTGACAGGGCTGAAAAAACGGTGGAATATTTATGCAATACAGGCTTTTCGCAGGCTGCAAAAGCAGACAGGTATGTGCTGGCATTCAGACAGCGTGCGCTTTTGTATATGCTGGAGGAAAAATACATTTTAAAACCACTGCTGCAGACCTATGATATCGGGCAGATCATGAAACTGCCGGATTCCTTCCTTTTTTCAAATTGTGAACAGTATGACAGCTTTTCACAATTATTTGATGAACTGGGGAAAAAGAAAGGTTTGAACTAAAGAAACGGCTAGTTTATTCCTTTTGTTTACGGAATTCTGTCGGCGTCAGATTATAATAATTTCGAAACGCTTTACTGAAATAATTGTTGTCCGCATACCCGATGCGTGATGAGATATCCAGAATCTTGATATCCGGATCACGCAGAAGGGCAGCGGCGCGTTCCATTCTGACTTTTTGCAGATATTCATAAATCCCGATTCCATATCTGGTTTTGAAAAGTTTAGACAGATATTCTTTGGAAAAAAAGTACTTTGTGGAAAAGTCACTGATTCGGATATTTTCACTGTATTCATGGTCGATCTTTTCTTTTATGATCTCGATTACTTCTTCAGCCTTTATATCTGAGGCATCCTGCACCTGACCATCACCTGGGAAATCCGGGCAAAGTATACGAACAGCTTTTTCTATGGCAGCATTGAGTTTATCTTCTTCGATGGGTTTGAGAAGATAATCGATTGCACCGTAATGAATTGCCTTTTGTGCATAAGAGAACTCGTCATATCCGCTCACAATGATATAGACGGTACCTGGGAATTCAGCAGATGCTTTTTCGAGAAAATCCAGGCCGTTCATGACGGGCATCTGGATATCTACGAAAACAATGGCGGGTTTAAGCTCATACATGGCACTGAGCGCTTCCTGACCATTTTCAACCTGAACAGGCTGTTCCAAATGATATTTCCCCCATTGCCCCAGTTTACTGATAGCAATTCTGACAGGACGCTCGTCATCAGCGATAAGTGTTTTCATCAGTTCTTTCCTCCTTTTTGCAGATCAGGCAGTTCTCCCTGTACAGCAGGAATTGTCAATGTAACAAGTGTGTAGGAACCTTCTCCTGTCTGACTGTCGATCTCCAGATTGGCAAGGTCAGAATACATCAAATGAATCCGGTTGTACAGGTTGACAAGTCCAATTGATTTTCCTGTATCCTGAAGCGTCTGTACATGCAGACTTTCACGCAGTTCCATCAGCGATATCGTGTCTATTCCGCATCCATCATCTCTTACACACAGATGCAGATCGTCATCCTGATAATAAACCGCAAGGGAAATATTGATATGAGTATGGGTTCCCTGCAGACCATGCAGAATGGAGTTTTCCACAAGTGTCTGTAAGCTGATTTTGGGAACCTTTGCGGTAAGTGCTTTTTCATTTACGTTCTGTGTGACGCACAAATGATCGTCCATTCTGATCTTCTGCAGCATAATGTAA
>JAGOGF010000152.1:2433-5579 GCA_017996845.1 Butyrivibrio sp. | reverse complement strand
CTGCAACATTGATGCGCCCTGTTCCGCCCAAAAGCGGGCAGACTATTCTGCTTGAAAAGATGAATCTGATCTGGAAACACCTGTCTTTTACCTGGAAAATAACCATGCGCAACCTGTTTCGTTACAAACAAAGAGTCGCTATGACCATAATCGGGATCGCCGGATGTACTGCTTTACTGCTTACCGGATTTGGTGTGAAGGACAGCATCAGCGGCGTCTCTCAAACGCAATATGGAGAGATTTTCAGATACAACGATTTACTGGTATTAAAAAATGATGTAACTGACATCAGCGGTAATTTGGACAACCTCCTGAAAAAAGAGTCCGTTCTGAATCCCCTTTTGATCCGTCAGTCTGCATTCACCTGTGAATCCGGCAAAAAAACACTGGATGCCTACCTGATCGTACCTGAAAATGAAAAGACCTTTTCTGACTACTTTCAGCTTAAGGACACTTTGGATAAAACAAATCCTGCACTGGATGACAGCGGGGTTATTATCTCTGAGAATCTGGCAGGTTCCTTTCAGTTAAAAAAAGGTGACAGCATCCGTATAACAGATTCCGGCAACAAAGTATATGAACTTCCTGTTACCGGAATAACTGAAAATCATATACAGCATTATATCTATATGAGTAAAAATCTGTATCGTAAAACATTTGATAAACCGGCATCATACAATATCATTGCATCAGATTATTCCGGTGATCAGAAAATGCTTGCAGAAAACCTGTTAAAAAGCGGTTTGATCGTCAACGTCAATTTCAGAGAGGATATGCTAAAGCAGGCGGAAAGTTTGAATAAGGGTCTAAACAGTGTAGTGATTTTGCTGGTCTGTGTTGCCTCACTGCTGATGGTAATTGTGCTTTACAATCTGACTTCTATCAATATCAGTGAACGAAAGCGTGAAATTGCCACACTGAAAGTTCTTGGCTTCAACGATGCAGAAACAAATGCATATGTCTATCGCGAAACTGTCATACTGACCCTGCTGAGCATCGGTATCGGTCTGATCCTCGGAACATTTGTACATCACCTTATTATGAACATGATAAACGGAAACACCCCCATACTGTTTTTTGTTCAGATCAAAAACATCAGTTTTCTGTATACATTCCTGATTGCCATAGCAGTTTCTGTTATCATGCAGGCTGTCACATACTTTAAATTGCAGACCATCGACATGATCGAATCGCTGAAATCAGTTGAATGAAGTTCCTATTAATGATCAGAAAAGGCCGTTATCTGAACGAGAATTATGGACTGCATCCCATTTATTGCCGTTTCTTTCCAAACCGCATCGGACAAACTGTCCTACACTGATTACAGTTAACAACATCAAACCCGCGCGCATTTTTTCCGTAGGTATTGGGTCTGCATTTCATCTGATCTGCAGAGCTGCCGTCAAGTGCCTTTGACGGGCAGTTCTGCAGGCATAAATCACAGCCATCTATGCAGATGCTTTCCGCAAGCGGATCAGACTCCAGATCAAGATCCGTAAGGATTGCACCCAAAGCGAGCATATTCCCGAAATTCTCGTTTAACAGCAATGTATTTTTCCCCATTGTTCCGATCCCTGCAAGCACTGCTGTATGTTTCATGGAGATCAGACCACGTCCCTCCAGTTTGTCCTGATTCCAGTATTCATACGGATCATCTGAAGGAACCGGTACCACATATCCGCCATATAACCGTTCGGTCTCTTTGGCTGTTTGAAAAGCGATCCAATCAAGCTGTGGATAGATACTGCCGTTAAAATGACCATAAATCAGCCTTGGATCAACCTTTGTAAGTCCCTTCGGAAGTGCTATGCCGAATGCAATGACCGATTCACATTCCGGAAAAATATCCTTTGGATGAAACCCTTTTGGCGATCCGGAAAAACGATCTATATTGGCAAATCCGCATACATCTGCGCCTAAACCTAATACATAATCCCTTATCTGCTTTTTCATGATCCGTATCCTCCCGCTTTTTCATAATTCTGTAATTTTGCAGCGCGCAAAATTTTGACCGAAAAATAATATTCCAATAACATTAGACTATCCTTTCCTTTTCGTCAATCAACTTTATATTATAAAATCAGGATTCTTTTTTTCCGATAATGATAACATGATTACTGGAACCCAGGATAGACTTCTCACGACATATACTGTAATGATAATCACACCATATTTTAAACTGCTGCTCATTCCATGTATCTATTTTGCCGGCTAAAAGAGGTGCCAATCCATCCTGTGCAAAATGGTCCGTGATTATAAGATTATGATTACAGTAGATTTGCTCCATTTCTTCTTTTGTTGCATAATACGTATCCGTCCAGAAACACATTTCATCATCATGCCTTAATACGCCGGTTTCCACTAATTGTTTTGCCAATGCACCATCCAGATATTTTTCTTCCCCCATAACAACATGCTGGAAAACATAAAATCTTGGAATATATGCCGTGATCAAAAGTCCACCCTTTTTCAGTACTCTTAAGCATTCCGATAAGCATTTATCTCTCTTTTCTTCTGTAAGAAGGTGATAAAACGGTCCCATATTTAAAACAACGTCAAATGTCCCGTCTTCAAAAACTGAAAGATCTGTTGCATCCAAAACCGCAGTATCCATGGAAAAATTTGTTGCCGCAAGCTTTTTGTTGATGATATCTATATGCCTTGGTGTAATGTCGGTAGCAGTTACATCATGTCCCTTACCGGCAAACCAAAATGCATATATTCCGGTTCCGGCAGCACAATCCAGTATTTTGCACTTCGCATCAAACATTTCATCAAAAATCCTGGTTGTCGTTATAAATTCTGTTTTTCTTGCATTATTGGTTGTCAGTCTGTCTTCCTCTTTATAATGTTCATATGAATCCACAATATAATTTCTCATCAGCTTTCCTCCCATTCTTTAATCAGATTATTTTTTTGTACAAAAAAAGCTACCCTCCTTAAAATTATTTTAAGGACGATAGCTGAACGCTTCGTGATACCACCTTAATTTACCTGCATTTCACAATACAGGCCACTATAAGTACAGAAATTTCTTTCGATACTCTTACGCTATAATGGGCGCTCCCAGTGCAGCCTTTTGCATCCTGCAGAAAGTTTCTGCATAACACAATCGGTACACAGCTCCAAGACCGGTTCAATATTCC
>JAGOGF010000152.1:0-2333 GCA_017996845.1 Butyrivibrio sp. | reverse complement strand
TAAGTACAGAAATTTCTTTCGATACTCTTACGCTATAATGGGCGCTCCCAGTGCAGCCTTTTGCATCCTGCAGAAAGTTTCTGCATAACACAATCGGTACACAGCTCCAAGACCGGTTCAATATTCCTTCATCAGAGTCTCTCACCAATCGGCTCCTCTCTGTGCAATCCGAAATATTTACTATCTCTCTTCATCGCTTTAAACATACGCTTCTCAAAATTGGGCAACTTCATGCAATGCACGAGGGCAGGCTGAAAATTTTTCCCAACCTTTTGTCTCAATTTTAGAGATAAAAATACTTTCTGTCAATGCACAAAATCACTTCATCACAAAACAATATAACAGCAAAAAGCTACACCTGCTATCTGATTCATCCATCCGATCCGTACTCATTTCGTCTTCTTCATTCCAAGAACAAGATACCGCAGAACCGGTATGCGCCTGATTATCTCATATAAAACAGGCGAAAGGATTACAACTGCAAGAACAGCGATCACATAAATTGCAATAACCGGCAGACTCGTACGAAACTTGAGGTAACTGCAGACCGACAGTACAACAATATAGTGGACGATATATATGCCAAAACTCGATTCTGTCATATATATCGTCAATTTTGATGTTCTGTTCAGCCATGTCTTTGCGCAGCCCAGAATCGCCAAAATAGCAGCCCACAGATATATGTTTGTATATAGACTTTTCAAGCAGGCATCTGCAGCGTAATTTTGCCCAAAATAATATATGGTATAACTGATTCCCATTACAATGAAAATCATCAGCATCGGTAAATGTATTTTCTGCACCTGATCCTGAACTTCATCATGTGAAAAAACAAAATAGCCAAGCAAAAATGCCACAAAATAAATACCAAACCGATATGTTGTAGCAACCGGCATGTTAAGTATCTGCGCCGCACCCCAGATGGGAAGAAACAGCAAAAGAATGATACCGGTATTGCACTTTCCACATAGGATATAGAATTTATCTTCGAAATCAAGTTTCCTGATCAATACCAGCAGCAAAGAAAACAGCCACAGCATCTGTATAAACCATAATGGTCCTGTTCCGGCAAAAACCATAACCGGATAACGGATAACCGGCGGGATCATGTCCCAACCGCCTCCGATCTTTATGTTAAGATACCCGACCATCCATTGAAAAACAAGCAGTCCGAGTGTAGAAGGCACCAGCAGTTTCACCGTTCTGTCTTTGATAAACTGTTTATGCGTCCGGTGTGCCAATGCATACCGGGAACTCATTCCCGAAATCAGAAACAGCAATACCATAAACCAGGGATATACAAAATACAGCATACTATCCTGGTATTGAACCTTTGTAAAGCCTCCCATACCACCCAGTACGCCTGCTCCGTTGAATATATAAAAGACGTGATAGACCAGAACCAATATAACCGTTAACCATCGGATATTATCAATATAAGCTTTTCGCATCTTCATTTTACACCCCCATTTGTTATACTGCACCGGATACCTCTTCTGCAAAAACAAAAAGACAGATTCCAAAATCTGTCTTTGATCCTATCTTCCGGTCCGGTTCCGATGTATCAGGCGATTAAGCCCAAATATAGCGCTTCCCAGTATGAGCACTCCGGCATATATTCCGCATCCGATCAGAAAAGCTCTTCCGACGCCCAGTTCTCCCGGTTTGAAGAACCCATATACGTAATGACCTGCTATTGTTCCGATCACATAATCGGCAATCAGATAACAAAGCAGCGGAACCGGAATCAACGGCAACCTTTTCGGTCTTCCATGCTCCCATTCATTGATATATACAAGATAATAGACCAGAACCGCAATCGGATTGATCACATGCAGAAAGAAAAAAGCACCTTTGAAATTCATCTGATAAGCACCTGACAAACTACCCATACATATCAGAAAAACAAATAATAACGTAACCGAAGCGGTACCATAGAGCCAATTGCCAAAAACCGTTCCGCCCTTTATGATCCTGATACCGGAAAAAAGAAACAGCAGTCCGATCAGCGAATTGGAAATACAGGTACACTCAACCACATACTCCGGTGTGGGAAAATATCCTGCAAAAACAGATGTCAAAAGCATCACCGCAATACAAAATGTAAGAATAATCTGTAACCTTTTCTTCACAACTCTCCCCCTGTTTCAAAAGCCTGAGACATAACAAAAACCATGAATCATAAACTGATACATGGTTTTCTAAATACGGCTAGTGGGACTTGAACCCATACCCTCTCGGACAGGAACCTAAATCCTGCGCGTCTGCCAATTCCGCCATAGCCGTATACTGTCTTCCCGTGCCATATCTACCCTGGCAAGCTCCGAACTCTT
>JAGOGF010000041.1 GCA_017996845.1 Butyrivibrio sp. | reverse complement strand
ACAGTAGCCTATTACGTAATATTTACTGTAATAGGAATGTTTTTGGAAATTGTACTGGCCATTGCGATGGATCAGCTTGTTTTCAAAAAACTGGGAAAGGTGATGCAGTGTATCCTGATTATACCGATCTTTATATCTTTTACAGCTGTACAGTTTATTGTATATGCGTTTCTGAGCAGTGATACCGGAATGATCAACCACTTATTCGGTATCAGCACACGCTGGTATATGGAAGCAAAGTATTGGCCTGCAATTCTGACAATCGTTAAGATATGGAACGGAACAGGATATGGTTCCGTATTATACATGTCGGTTCTGGCAGGTATTGATCCGCAGCTCTATGAAGCCGCAGATATTGACGGAGCCAATAAATGGCAGCAGATCAAGCATGTTACACTGCCGTCCCTTGTTCCGATGATCACAGTAATGCTGCTTCTTTCAGTCGGAAGTATCATGCATTCTGACACCGGCCTGTTCTATCAGGTAACCAGAAACAGCGGAACATTATATTCCACGACGCAGGTAATTGATTCCTATATTCTGAATTCCATTTTCCATAATTCGAATTTTGGATTTACTGCTGCGGCAACTTTCTTCCAGTCGATTGTTGGAACGGTGCTGATTCTGGTATCCAATGCTGCTGTTAAGAAAATTTCACCGGACAATGCACTGTTCTAATTCGAGATACGTAGCTGGCCAAGACTGTTTTGCGGCCATGCGGCGAGTGTGAGAACAGATTTTACATACGATTTTTGTGCTGAAAAAAGGCACAGAAAAGGGGATTATCATATGAATAAACTCAAAACAAGAAAGCAAAAAAGAACAAAGCTTGCACAGATTGTTCTTGTACTGATTCTGCTTTTTATAACGATTCTATTTGCAATGCCTGTACTTTTGATTTTCATTTCAGCATTTACGGATGAAAAAGTTCTGACGGTAAGCGGATTTACTTTCTTTCCATCCAAATTGTCATTGAACGGATTTAATGCAGTACTTCGATATGGCAAACAACTTTTTATATCTTATGGAGTAACGATTCTGGTTACGATATCAGGGACACTGATCGGTCTGCTCGTGATGGCAATGTATGCGCATTGTCTGACGATCAAAGATTTTCCGCTTCGTAAATTTCTGGTAATCTGGGCTACTATTCCAATGCTTTTTTCCGGCGGACAGTTATCAACTTATGTTATTTATACATCCGTATATCATTTACAGGATAGTTTATGGCTGTTAATTTTGCCCTTGTGTGTTTCAACAATGAATATTATTATTTTAAGGACATATATTCAAACCAGTATTCCCGGAGATCTGATGGATTCTGCCAGAATTGACGGAGCAGGGGAGTACAGAACCTTTTTTCAGATTGTACTTCCTTTGATGAAACCTTCACTTGCAGCGGTCGGATTCATGATGGCTACAATGTATTGGAATGACTGGCAGAATGCACTCCTGTTTATTAAGAGTGATTCTAAAAAACCTTTGCAGCTTCTGCTGATTAATATTCAGAAGAGTATTGAGACACTGTTAAGTGTACGAAATATTCCTTCAAGCGCATTGGCAGCCATGCAGGGGAGCATCCCACAGTATTCAGCTACCATGGCAACCGTTGTAGTTGTAATCGGACCTATTATTGTGGTTTACCCATTCTTCCAGAAGTATTTTATCAAGGGATTGACAATCGGTTCGGTAAAGGGCTGAGTTTTTAACTTGAAAAGGATGATAGAAACTGAATGAATGAACTTTTGGATAATTATTTTGAAAATGAGACAAAAAAACAGATCAAAGCGGCAATACCGCTGATGACCCATGTTGAAAAAAGCATTGCACAGTTTTTTATCAATAATGAAACAAAGGGGAATTTTGCGCTGAAAGAGGTAGCAAGTCTGCTATATACCTCTGAAGCAACGCTGTCACGCTTTGCAAAGAAATGTGGCTACAAAGGATACAGGGAACTGATCTTCTCCTATGAAAGAGATCTGGATCAGGAAAAAGAAAACGGTGATCAGGAAAAAGATGTTGATCTGTTTACCAAAGTGGTCAGATCCAGTTATCAGAATCTGCTAAATGACAGTTTCTCCATTTTGGACAGGGAAAAGATCAGAAATTTCACAGCAAAGCTTAACTGCAGTATGCATGTAAAAGTATTCGGAATCGGTAATTCAGGCTTTGCTGCCAGAGAATTTCAGCTGCGATTCATGAGAATCGGGCTTGATGTGGAAGCAGTTACAGATTCACAGATCATGCAGATGACAGCGGCGCTGGCCAATAATGATACCTGTATTATCGGAATTTCTCTTTCAGGAAAAACAAAGGTTGTTATTGATGCACTCAAGAGCGCAAAGAGCCGTGGGGTTTATACCGTCTTATTTACTGCAGAACGTGGAATTGACTTTGCAGCAGCATGTGATGAAGTGATTTATGTTGCATCGCTTGAAAATCTGGATACAGGTTCAAAAGTTTCACCGCAGTTTCCTATTCTCGTAGTATTTGATGTAATTTATACATACTATTTTGCAAATGATTTCTACTTTAAAGAACAGAAGCTACGGGCGACACTTTCCGCAATTTCTGATGAACGGGGAAAATCAGGCGAAAACATTAGTGAATAAAAATCTGACGAAAGGATGTTATGATAATATGACAAAAATAGTTTTACTTCCTTTAGATGAGCGTCCATGCAACAATGATTTTCCAAAACGTTTGTTTAATCATAATGATATCGAGATAAAAAGGCCTGAAATTCTTGGACAATATAAAACACCTGCGAATTATGAGAAAATAAAAACATTTTTATTGGAAAATGCTGCAGATGCGGATGCCATGGTTATCTCCATGGATATGCTGATTTATGGGGGGCTGATACCTTCCAGACTGCATCATGAAAAAATTGAAACATTGCTTTCCAGAATGGAAATATTAAGAGAAATCAGAAAGAAAAATCCGAAATTGCTGATTTATGCTTTTCAGTGTATTATGCGTTGTCCGGATTATTCAAGTTCGGATGAAGAACCGGATTATTATGAAAGATGCGGACAGCAGATTCATGATCTTGGGACGGCAGTACACATGGCAAGACATGGAGAAGACAGAAGTCGTGAGATCAATGCACTCAGAAAAGAAATCGGATTGGAAGCGATTGATGATTACATTTCCAGACGGGATATGAATCGCAGGATCAATCTGGAGACACTGAATTATCTGACGGATCATACACTTGATTCGCTGGTAATTCCCAGAGATGATTCACAGAAATACGGCTATCCGGCTATGGATGAAGAGGTAGTAAGAGGTGTAATCACGGAGCTTGATCTGACAGAAAAGGTATTAAGTTATCCCGGTGCTGATGAAGTGGAACTGACACTCATTTCCCGTGTAATCAACAAAATGGCCGGTATCAAACCGAAAGTCTATGTAAAATATGCAAGTGAAAAAGCAAGAGATATCGTTCCGTTATATGAAGGCTGCGAACTTGCGACTACAATTCGATATCATATTATGTCAGCAGGCTGTCAGATGACGGATGGATATGAACAGGCAGATATTATTCTGGTCATTACTGCACCCTCTTCCGATATGCAGGAAGCTGTGATACAGCCTGTCAGATCTGCATCATACAGTATAGACAGACTGATGGTCGAACTGGTGGAATTTATAAAGGACAGGATTGCAGAAGGTAAGATAGTTACAATTGGTGACGATGCCTATGCAAATGGCGCAGATCTGGAACTGCTTCATCTGCTTGATCATGCAGAAATACTCATGAAAGTGGATGGATACGCAGGATGGAATACCAATGCCAATACACTCGGAACAGCACTTGCAGAGGCTGTTGACAGTCTGCATTATGGTAATACAAAGGGGCATAAGAATTTTCTGCTTGAGAGATATCTGGAAGATGGAGGTTATTGTGCGAAAGTAAGAGAATCTGTATCTGAAAGACTTCCGGAAAATGGTGCGCTTCATTTTACAGATACCAAAACAGAAACGGATACGATAAATCAGATCAGAAAAGAACTGACAGCTTTTTTGCAGGAATCGCTTCCATCAATTGAAAAAATGGCAGAAATAACACAGATTTCACTTCCCTGGCATAGAATGTTTGAAGTGAATCTGGAAGCAGAGTACAGCGCAGAATAAAATGAATCATCTTAATATGTAACAAACTTTTAACTGATTTTCTAAAAGTCGGATTCAAAAAACTGACTTTTGGAAAATCAGTTTTTTTATGGAAAAAATTTTCCTAATACAATCTTAATGTTGGGATTATGCATATTAATGCAATCTTTATGACGGCTTCCCCATAATTAAGATGACATAAAGAAATATTAAGAATGTAATGGCAAAATAGGGGAGCGAGTGTTATGAAATCAATTTTACTCATCGGCGCGGGAAGATTTGGAAGACATGTAGCGGTAAAACTCAGAGAGAGGAATCATCAGGTCCTTGCTGTTGATAAAAGAGAAGATCGGATTGATGCAATTGTACCATATGTGACCAATGCACAGATTGGAGATGGAATGAACCGTGAATTTCTGGAGTCACTTGGAATCAGTAATTTTGATGTCTGCTTTGTAGCAATCGGGCATGATTTTCAGGGGTCACTGGAAACAACGGCTTATCTGAAAGAACTCGGAGCAAAGCAGGTTATTGCGAGAGCAGCCAGTGATGAACAGGAAAAGTTTCTGCTGCGAAATGGAGCAGATGAAGTTGTTTATCCGGAAAAACAGATGGCTGAGTGGTCAGCCATTCGATATGGTTCTGAACATATTTTTGATTATATAGAACTTGGAAAGGATTATTCCATATTTGAAATAGCGATTCCAAAAGAATGGATCGGTAAAACAATCGCTGAAATTGATATCAGGAAAAAGTACAGAATCAATATTATGGCATTTAAGAAAAACGGACAGATCAATATGGATGTTTCGTCACAAATGAAACTGGAAGGGAATGAAACAATGCTTGTACTGGGATATTACAGGGATATTCAGAAATGTTTTCATATTTGAGACGGGTGGTTGCAGTCAGAAGGAAGTGAGTATATGCTGATTCTAATGATGGTTGTATGTGTGATGGGTATTTTGGTGTATGGTTTTTATCTGATGAAACAGATTGATGAATTTTTTTCATCTGATAAAAAATAGGCTTGTGCTGTCCACATTGGAAAGAGGCATGTATGGTTTCACAAAGACATAAAAGCTGCCTGAAAATTTTTTTTGGTTATGCGGAAGGTGCAGGAAAAACATATGCGATGCTGGAAGCCGCCAGAGAGGCTCAGAGAAGTGGAACAGATGTTGTGATCGGATGTCTGTCCGATAAAGAAAGCAGACAGATACTGGATATGGCAGCGGAAATGGAATGCATCCCCCATAAGGAACTGCAGCAAAGCAGCCAGGCAGCATGGGAATTAAATCCGGATGCCGTAATCAGGAGAAAACCACAGCTTGTGGTAATTGATGATCTTGCACATACCAATGCAGGAGGAGCCAGACACCGCAGAAGATTGCAGGATGTCGAAGAAATTCTGCGATCTGGAATTGATGTATACACAACAGCTGATATACAGAATATTGAAAGTCTGAATGATCTGGTAGCATCCATTACAGGGAAAATCGTAAAGGACCGTATTCCTGATTCTGTGTTTGATCATGCCGATCAGGTGGAACTGATCGACATTGAACCGCAGGAACTTCTGGCACGGCTGAATCAGAAGAATGGAGAGACTGGACGCAAAGATGCAGAACAGAATCTGCTGACAATCCCGATTTTGACCGCACTGCGTGAAATGGCGCTGCGCAGATGCGCAGACAGGGTGAATCGTCTTAAGGAGCAGGACAGTACGCTATACGGCGGTGAATATCGTGCGGATGAGCATATTCTGGTATGTTTGTCTCCGGCACCTTCCAATGCCAAAATCATACGTACGGCTGCAAGGATGGCAGCTGCATTTCGGGGAAGCTTTACCGCGCTTTTTGTAGAAACTGCTGATACAGACCGCATGGCAGAGGAAGACAGGAAGAGACTGTGGAGCAATATGCATCTGGCACAGCAGCTTGGGGCACAGATCGAAACCGTATATGGGGAAGACATTGCGCTCCAGATTTTAGAATTTTCCAGAATTTCAGGGGTATCCAAAATTGTGATCGGACGCAGCGCAGCAGGAAAAAAACGCTGGAATCATCATAATCTTACCGAAAAGTTATTGGAAAATACGCCTGATTTTGATGTATATATTATTCCGGATAATGAAACAAGGCAGCAATATGAATCAAAAAGAACTAATTTTCCAGCAATCACAACTGCAATAAAAGATGTATTGCTATGTACACTGGTTCTGTTTCTGGTTACACTAATTGGATTTGTTTTTGCAGGGCTTGGATTTACAGAAGCAAATATTATTACAATTTATATTCTTGGTGTACTGATCATATCTGTTATTACTACCAGAAGGCTATACAGCCTCGCGGCATCCGTCATCAGTGTTCTGGTGTTTAACTTTTTTTTTACGGTACCCAGATTTACGTTTCGCTCATATGATCAGGGATATCCGGTTACTTTTGCAGTGATGTTTCTGGCGGCACTGATTATGGGATCGCTTGCATCGAAATTAAAAAGTCATGCGAAAGAGTCTGCACAGGTAGCATATCGAACCAAGATTCTGTTTGATACGAATCAGTTGCTGCAAAAAGCAGCAGGGAAAGAAGAAATTTTTTCTGCCACAGCAGGTCAGCTTGCGAAACTGTTACACAAAAATATATTGTTATATCCGGCGGAAAACGGAGAATTATCCAGACCGGTTTATTTTCCTTCTGAAGCAGGCCGGAAAGCAGATTCTCTGCAATGGGAGTCAGAGAAAAAGGTTGCAGTTTGGGCGTATCAGAATAACAAGCATGCGGGTGCGACAACAGATACTTTTTCCGATGCGGAATATATGTATCTTGCTATTCGGCTTGGATCCAATGTATATGGAGTAGCGGGAATTGAAACCGGAGCAAATCCGCTCGAAGTATCGGAAAACAGTATGCTGTTATCAATACTGGGAGAATGTGCACTCGCACTTGAAAATGAAAAAAATGCGGCAGAGAAAGAAGCAGCAGCTATTGCAGCAAAAAATGAACAGCTTCGCGCAAATCTGCTGCGTGCGATTTCACATGATCTGCGAACGCCGCTGACTTCTATTTCAGGAAATGCGAGCAATCTGTTATCAAACAGTATGCAGTTCGATGAAAATACCAGGAAACAGATCTACACAGATATATATGATGACTCTATGTGGTTGATTAATCTGGTTGAAAATCTGCTTGCTGTAACACGAATCGAAGAGGGTCATATGAATCTGCATATGGAATCCGAACTGATGGAGGACGTCATTGCGGAAGCAATGCAGCATGTAAATCGTAAAAGCATCGAACATCACATCTCCATCCGGAGTCAGGAGGATTTTATTCTTGCACGAATGGATGCAAGACTGATTGTGCAGACCGTGATCAATATTGTGGACAATGCGATTAAATATACACAGGCAGGATCTTCCATTGATATCTATACGGGCAGGGAAAACGGATTTGTGTTTGTCAGAATCTCGGACGATGGCCCTGGAATTTCCAAAGAGGTACAACAACATGTTTTTGATATGTTTTACAGCGGCAGGAATGAAATCGGCGACAGCAGGAGAAGTCTGGGACTTGGACTTGCGCTGTGCAAGTCAATTATCAATGCGCATGGCGGTGAGATTACAGTGACGGATCATCTCCCGCATGGAGCTGCGTTTACGTTTACATTGCCGGAAGGAGAGGTAAAACTGCATGAATAAGCCATTGGTACTGGTGGTAGAGGATGATCTCCCAATCCAGAATCTGATTACAACAACACTCAGAGCACATGAATATCATTTTCTGACAGCAAATACAGGGGAAGAGGCGATCATGGAAACGGCATCGCATAATCCTGAGATTGTATTGCTGGATCTGGGACTTCCGGATCTGGATGGAGTAGAGGTAATTAAAAGAATTCGTACCTGGTCAAATCTGCCGATTATCGTGATCAGCGCCAGAAGTGAAGACACGGATAAAATTGATGCACTGGATGCGGGAGCAGATGACTATCTGACCAAACCATTTTCTGTGGAGGAACTGCTTGCAAGGCTTCGGGTAACACAGCGCAGACTTTCCGTTATGATGAGTGAGACACTTGCAGGAGATGCTGTTTTTTCAAATGGAAAACTTAAAATTGATTATGCGGCGGGGTGTGCTTATCTGAAGGGAGAGGAACTGCATCTGACTCCGATTGAATATAAACTGCTGGTACTTCTGGCGCAGAATGTCGGAAAAGTTCTGACACATAAATATATCACGCTTCATATCTGGGGCAGCAGTTGGGACAATGATGTTTCTTCCCTTCGTGTTTTTATGGCAACGCTTCGGAAAAAACTGGAAAATGAACCGGACTCTCCCCAGTATATTCAGACACATATCGGGGTGGGTTATCGGATGATGAAAATAGAATAAAAATAGACAAAAAAATAGACAAAGAAAAATGCGAAAGCCTGCCTGATGGGTTATAATACCTTTTGGCAGGTTTTTTAACGGGAACCATAAAAGATCAAAACACAAAATCAACCGGTCTATATGAACAGAGCAGAAAAGGACAAAAGAGTGAAAGATCCTGCAATATAAATCTTTCATGCAAAAGGTTTGCAGCGGAGCACAAACCATCCTGATCACAGATGAGAAACGGCATTGCAGATTTCGCATTTGTGCCTTTACAGAAAAAGCTCCGGCATGGAGGATAATTATGAAGTTTGCAGCAACAAGCAGTAAGGTCAGAATTTCAGGAAGGGTTCTGCGGGAAAAGGAAATTGCCTATCTTGGTTATTCTGGATCTTTTGTTGAATTTACATATACGGGAACCTTTGCAAAGGCACAAATCGACAACAAGGCATATGTATCCGGAGACAGCACTTTTGATACATGGGTAGCTGTATTTGTCAATGGTTCAGATAAACCATATGCACGCTTCAAACTGGAGGAAGGAACGCAGGAATATGAGCTCTATCATTCAGAGCGGGCGCAGGAGACGACAGTCAGACTGATGAAAATGTCAGAAGCAGCTTTCGGATCATTTGGGATTCTTTCTTTTGAAACAGATGATCGGCATGGGGCAAAGCCATCACGGGAACTGCTTCACAGAATTGAATTTATCGGAGACTCGATTACCTGTGGTTATGGAAATGAAGGAGTCGCAAATGTGGATGTGTTCCGGACAGGACAGGAAAATCCGGTAAACGGATATGCAATTCTCACAGCGAAAGCATTGCAGGCAGAGTATCAGCTGATCGCATGGAGCGGTATCGGAATTATTTCAAATTGGGTTGAGGAAACAGTGAATGAACCAAATGAAGAAATTCTGATGCCAACGTTATATTCCTATATCGATAAAAGAACTTCGGAAGCATGGGATTTCACGAAATGGAAGTATGCGGGTGCATTCGAACCGGATCTGATTGTAATCAATATCGGAACAAATGATGCCAGCTATGTCAGAAATATACCGGAACGTGAGCAGGCTTTTGCAGCGCAGTATTATGCTTTTCTCAAGCAGGTAAGAATCTGTAATCCGGAAGCAAATATTCTGTGTATTCTTGGTGTTATGGATCAGAGACTGTGCGAACAGATTGAAGAAGCGGTAAACCGGTTTGCGGAGGAACAGCAGGATCAGAAGGTATTCTTCCATATGCTGCGTCAGCAGCAGGCAGAAGATGGTCTTGGAACAGATGATCATCCGAGTGCGCTGACGCATATGAAATTATCACAGGAGCTGACAGATGTGATCAATCAAAGCAATCTCCTCAGGAGTGAAAAAGGTATTTCCAATCGACTGGATGTTATCAAGAATCTGTTCCGGGCGGGAAGCGCCGGCAAGAACACTGGTCACAACTCCGTCATGCAGGATCCAGGCGAGTGACATTTCAGCCAGTGTCTGCCCTCTCTGTTTTGCAAGCTCATTCAGGTCGCTGATCTGTGACAGGCGCTCTTTGGTGAGTGCGCTCTCCTGCAGAAAACGGCCATCCGTGCGGATGCGGCTGTCCTGTGGAACGCCATTCAGATAACGGTCTGTCAGCATACCCTGGGCAAGAGGAGAAAAAGCAATGATTCCTTTGCCCAGAAGTGCAGCCGTTTCTTTTAACCCATTCTCTTCAATTCCACGGTCAAAAATAGAGTAACGGTTCTGATTGATGATAAATGGGCAGTGCAGATCATTCAATATTCCGGAAGCTTTTTGCAGGGTTTCACCATCATAGTTGGATAAACCGGCATAGAGTGCCTTTCCACTGGATACTGCCTGTGCGAGTGCGCCCATTGTCTCTTCAAGCGGAGTATTTGGATCCATACGATGATGATAGAAGATATCCACATATTCCAGACCCATGCGTTTTAGGGACTGATCAAGACTGGCAAGCAGATATTTTCGGCTGCCCCAGTTTCCGTAAGGCCCCTCCCACATATCATATCCGGCTTTGGTGGAGATGATCATTTCATCACGGTATGGCAGAAAATGTTCTTTCAGAATGTGGCCGAAATTAATTTCAGCGCTTCCGGCTTTTGGCCCGTAGTTATTGGCAAGATCAAAATGTGTGATTCCGTTGTCAAATGCGGTAAAGCACATCCGCTCCATGTTGGCATATACACCGGTATCACCAAAATTGTGCCACAATCCCAGAGATACCATGGGGAGCATGAGACCACTGTTTCCACAGCGGTTGTATTTCATTTTTTCATATCTTTTTTCAGATGCAAGATACATATGATTCCTCCATTTCCTGATACAATAATTTGTACTGTATGTTATTTACATAATTTATCACTTCAAGTACACTTGAAGGCAAGGGCATTTTCTGGAAAGAGGATTAAAATGACATATTCGATTGGTGAAGTTTCTAAAATGTATCATATGGCGCCATCAACCCTTCGATTTTATGAACAGGAAGGAATTCTGACCAATGTGGAAAAAAATGAGCATGGGCAGCGAATATATACACAGGGACATTTGAACCGCCTGGGTACTATTTGCTGCTTTAAGGGAACAGGAATGACAATCGCACAGTTGAAGGCTTTTTTTACTTACGAAGAGGATGAAGAGACCCATATTGATGAAATTGTATGTTTGCTGCAGGAACAGAAGGAAAGTGTTAAAGAACAGATGGAAGCACTTTCACGGGATTATGAGCATGTACTGCGAAAACTTTGCTTTTATGGTGATGTACGCAGCAGTCTTCAAAATGGTGAAAAGCGTCCCAATTGGAATCAATACAGGGACAGATCTTTTCGGGAAACGGATTCTCAGATATAGTATAGAAATTTAACAGACAGAATTGTTACAGTCGTTTATAAATTGCAGAAAATCAGCTTCGGGAAGCGGCATGGAATAATAGAAACCCTGCTGATAGGTGCACTGTAAATCATCCAGGATTTCTTTCTGCTCGATTGTTTCAACACCTTCTACCACAATTTCAAGATCCAGCTCGTGGATCATCTGTACCGTATTTTTTAGTATAATTGCGGCATGTCTGGTTTTACAGGCATTCCAGAGTATGCTTTTGTCCAGTTTGATAATGCGGAAAGGAAGCGCAAGCATATAGGAGAAATTGGAGTAACCGGTTCCATAATCATCCATCGAAAGAGAAAATCCTTTTTTGTTCAATGCTGCAATTGTTTCATCAAGTACATCCATACTGTTGGCAATAGCAGATTCGGTTATTTCCAGGTTAATTCTGGAGGGCGCCAGATGATATCTGGACAATATTTCCATAAAAGAGTTTACCAGGTTTCTGTTCATACACTGGACAACCGAAAGATTGACCTCGATATATTCGATTCCATATTCCCATAGTTTATTCTCCGCATAGAATCTGCAGGCTTTCTCAAAAACAATTTCTCCGATTGGTATAATGTATCCATTTCTCTCGGCAACAGGAATAAACTTGTCCGGAGGAATATATCCAAGCTTTTCGTCATACAGCCGCAGCAGTGCTTCAGCTGATTTGACCCGATTGTCATGAAAGGACCAGATCGGCTGATAATATAGCTGAAAGCTCTTACTTTTGACGGCTTTGTTCAAAGCAATTTCGATATCAAGTTCTTTACGGTATTTGCGTATTACGGTAGTTTCTTTTATGAAACCGCCCTGGAGAGATCGGGAGAAGGGCATATCGACTGCGATAAGAAGTTCTTCAATAATGCTTATATCTTCCGGGACTTTGATAACGCTTAAGGCAATGTCAAATGTAATGCAGAGATCATTATAACTCCACTTGTTTTCAAAACGGTTGCGGATCAGATTGATAAAGGAATCGGTAAGTAGGGGGTCATCATAGGTAATTACAAAATGTCCGTTATCACAGTCATATACACGGCAGTTTATGCAGGAACCTTCCAGCCAGGATGCGATCTGTTTTAAAACGCCATTTACAAAAGCGATTCCCATTGAGGAAAAGTAATATTTCAGATCCGGCAGTTTCAGAATGACGATCTGGTAGGTAGAACGGGTAGCAAGCAGCACCGTGTGATCGTTGATAAAAGAACTGCGGTTGTATATTCCGGTAATGCTGCTGCGCAGTTCATCTTCATTTTCAATTGTGAAGAGAATTGCAAGAAGAGACAATGACTCAATAAAAAGTTCCAGCAGAAGATGTGGATAGCACAGCTGGATTATTACGGCAATCAGAGACAGCGCAATGAAAGCAAAAAGTGCAAGCTTGCGGTTTATGGAGATGCGGTTACCATAACGAAAAATATAGACAATTGCAGTAATCGCATAAATAAAAGCGTTGATATACAAGAGCAGAAACAGGGGATTATGTGTATAGATACGCAAACTGTTATAATAGAACAATATATGATAAAAAGGATTCAAAAGAAAAAGGATCATGTTAACACAAAACGGAATCAAGAAAGCATGCCAGTAATACTTGCTTTTCTGACGAAAAAGTCCGAATTCTGAAGCAACATAGCAGGCAAACATCATGGGAAACAGATTATGTGAAATCAGAAAGGCATAATTCCACAGATCTCTTATCTGCATAGAATAGCGCAGAGGATAAGAACTGGTAATCGAACTGAGGATATCAAATACAGCAGAAAAAAGATTTAACAGCAGAATAATCAGAAAAAAACGGTTTTGTCTTTTCCTGAGTTTTTTGCGCATGATAATACAGATGATTGAAAAGAGAGCGATCAATATGGCACTTATATCATAATTGATATTGTAAATCATTTGTCATCCTCCGTATCTCCTGATATGGCAGGGAATTTGAAAACCTGTCTGTAACATGAGCTACCGATAATAATAAATTAAATATAGCATGTTTCTATTTCGCTGTGCAGATTATAAAAAAAGTAAAATAAATGCTGTTATAATCCGAATTCACGGATATAATAGAAAATGTGCCACATGGCATAAAAAAAGAGTCAGGACGGGATTGATCAGGCATGAGTTATCGGCATTTTGACAAAGACGAACAGGATCCGGAAGCAAGGCGTGCGAGAAGACTTGCAAAAATGAAAAGAGAGAAAAAAAGGCAGGCGCTGATGCGCGGTCTTGTGCATAATTATACGATACCTGCCGTGGCAGTAATAGTATGCGTGATTGTGGTAGCGTTTGGAATCAAATGGATATACAGCGCGCAAAACAGGAATGCACGGGAACAGGTTAAGCAGACGATTGCAGAACCAATTGCACAGAATGTAGGAAGTTCTGCCGCAGATACTGCCAGTACGGCTGTAAAACCTAAAATATATGTAGCAACTGCAGATGACAAAACACAGCAGGTCAGTGGGGATGTTGTAAGCAGTCATGCGGTACTGATTGATCTTGCGGACAACCGGATTGCGGCGCAGAAGGGTGCAATGGAACGAATTAATCCGGCGTCCATGACAAAAGTTCTGACGGTGCTGGTAGCAGCAGAGCATGTAAAAAATCTGAATGATAAAGTTACGATCACACTGGATGATACGGATTTCAGTTATTCCAATGATTGTAGTTCGGTAGGATTTTCAAAAGATGAACAGGTTACGGTAAAAGATCTGTTTTACGGAACAGTTCTTGCATCGGGTGCGGATGCAGCGGTTGCCCTTGCCACTTATGTCGGTGGATCACAGAATAATTTTGTTGCAATGATGAATGATAAGCTTAAGGAACTGGGTCTTTCCGATACGGCGCACTTTACCAATTGTGTCGGTATATATGATAAGGACCACTATTGTACGGTATATGATATGGCAATGATACTGGAAGCTGCGCTTGATAACGATCTGTGCAGGGAAGTGCTTTCTACACATACCTATACAACTTCGGCAACACTGCAGCACCCGGATGGTATTACTATTTCAAACTGGTTTCTGCGCAGAATCGAGGATAAAGACTGTGGCGGAAAGGTAGAATGCGGTAAAACCGGTTATGTGGTACAGTCAGGAAACTGTGCAGCCAGTTATGCGCAGGATCCTGCAGGAAAGGGATATATCTGTGTAACTGCAGGGTCTACCAGTGCCTGGCGCTGTATTTTTGATCATATAGCGATCTATACGCCGTTTCTGTCCGGCAGCAGTGCAGTGGGAAGCAGTGGAGAGAGCAGCAGCGCGGTGGGAAGTACCGATGAAAGTGCTGCTGCTGCGCAGGATTCAGCTATGGGAAATGTACAGCCCTGTGATAACTGATCAGTTAATCTTTCAAGATGCTTTTTCTATTTTTTCAAGATCATGTGAAATCTTTTTTTTAGCGTCTAATTTTTCAAGATAAAGCCGTGTCTCTGAGACAGTGACACCGCTTAATGCGACAAGTGCTATCAGATTTGGAATCGCCATCATTCCGTTAAAAATATCTGCAATTGTCCATACGGCTGAAACAGTCATAAAGGGTCCGATCAGAACAGCGAGCAGATAGAACCAGCGAAATGCTTTCAGCGCTCGTATATTGCCATGTGTAAGATAATCAAGGCATCTTTCACTATAATAATTCCACCCGAGAATTGTAGTAAAAGCAAAAAAAACGAGGCAGAGCATCAGGCAAAATGCGGCGGTTCTTGATGGGAAGGGGAGCCCCAGCTGAAAAGCTTTTGTAGAAACCGCAACGCCTTCCAGCCCGATATTCCAGGTTCCTGTTATGATAATGGACAGGCCGGTCATCGTGCAGATGATCAAAGTATCAATGATGGTACCAAGCATGGAAACAAGGCCCTGTTCGGCAGGCATATCTGCATGTGCAGCAGCGGCGGCGATTGGTGCGCTTCCCAGACCGGCTTCATTTGAAAAGATACCGCGTGCGATTCCTTTTTGCATGGCGATCAGCATGGCGCCCATTGCGCCTCCCGAAACAGCACGCATTCCAAAAGCACTTTGTATAATGGTTACAAATGCACCGGGAATAGCGGAAACATGTGTAATCAGTATAATAAGTGCCAGTATGATATACAGAACAGCCATAAAAGGTACGATAAATTCAGCAACTTTCGAAATCCGCTGCAGACCACCTATAATGACAAGCCCTGCGCAGATGGTGATGACTACAGCAGAGATCACGACTGACCAAGAATAGTCTTGCCCGAAGATAGCAATGGTGTATAAGGAATCAGGATCAAAAAAGTTATGAACTGCACTTGTAATGCCATTTGTCTGGGTACTTGTTCCAATACCCATCAGCCCTGCAGCTGCACCAAAAAATGCAAAAAAACAGGCAAGCCATTTCCATTTTTTGCCCATTCCGTTTTCAATATAACAAAAAGGACCACCCACAATATGCCCGTCCGGAGCAATATTCCTGAATTTAACTGCCAGAAGGCATTCAGAGTATTTAGTTGCAGTTCCCAAAAATGCAGCGATCCACATCCAAAAAAGCGCGCCCGGTCCACCTGCAACAATAGCAGTTGCAACACCAACGATATTCCCGGTACCGATGGTGGCGGATAAAGCAGTGCAGAGGGCACCAAAGCTTGATACTTCTCCATCTTTTCCATTTTTATTATTGGCAGAGACATTTCGAATTGCCTGCGGCAGATAGGTAACCTGCAGTCCGTGTAATCGGATGGTAAGAAAAAAACCAATTGCAAGGATCATGACGATCAAAGGCATTCCCCAGACCAGATTATCAATTTCTTCTAAAACCCCATTCATATGCGCTTCCTCCTGATATCTGAATATTAAACAGAATACCATAATTATGCATATTTATGCAATCATAGATCATTTATTTTTTTGGAAGCTGATCGATATAGTCAGATATTATCTGAATGCTTTCCTTTTCGTTCCAGGTATAGTCTGATTCCGGAAGAAACTGCAGGAAATCCCGAAAGGAATCGGCAACGCTCCGCTCCTGTAATTGATTGTATGAAAAGGGCATATTTGGATATTTCCAGAGAAAAAGTGTTTCACCATAACAATATGAAGTAATGTTGAAATAGCGTGAAACATTAAGCTTGTTTTCTTTGATCAGGCGGATATGGAGGTGGCCCTGGCTGATAAGATTCCTGAAGTTGCGGACAATATCAAGGCGTTCCTGCATAGAAAGCGGCGTATGAAAACCATCAGGAAGTTCTTCCAAAATTCCGGTTTGCATGAAACGCTCTAATCCATGCAGAGAAAAGATGCTGATGATATTATACTTATAGAATATAGACCGATTTGTAAAATAGTTCTGTATAGCCGGATTTTGTAGAATTTCCGGAGGCAGATGGTGAATTGCTGTCTGCAGAGGAATGGAAGTCAAGAGGCAGGGATAATTTGAAAGACAAAATGTTCCCTGGCTATCTGATGTGAGGGAAATAAGTGATTGCAGCATTTGTTCAATATAGTTCTGATTGTTGCCCATGCACTGAACCAAAGGGAGACATTTTTCAAGCTGTTTTTTGAAAGTCTTGTGAAGAGAATCAATGATCATGGGATCATTTAAAAGTATGCTTTCATTCAAAGTCTCATTCAAGAGAAGCGCATAGGATGAAGTCAGAACAACATAAGGAAAGAGCTGAACAAGGGCTTCTTCACTGTAATAGTAATATGGCTTGTATTCATTGTACATGGCAAGTGTGTACAGGGCGTTGGTTACAGAGAAGATATTGGATAGACTGGGTGAAGAAGAGGAAGATGGATAAAGGCGTATAATGTGTTCAACAGGAACAAGTGAAGAAGATGAATCTACTGTATGGGAAAGTGCTACAAAAAAATCCGACAGGAAATTATTCTCAGCAGGGAGAATCAGATGCATGGTATCCTGCGTTTCCTGACATTGATCATATAAATAAGCAAAAATAAGTTTATTTTCCTGAAGCGTATGAAACGTGGTTTGAAACGAAAAATCATAGGAGACGGATCTGTTGAGGTAAGATTCTGATAGATGTTCCAAATCACTAAAGTGGTTGATGGTTTTCATACACGCCAGGTAACAGTGATATTTGGAACTGCCGATTTTTTCTATATGGTATGTTTGCAAAAGTTCTTCATATTTATGATCGGAGAGACGAAGTGAACGAAAAAGTGTAATCATCATGGATTCATCGTCAGAGAGACGCTGTCCTGATTTCATCTTGGCAAGCAATGAAGGAGAGATCCCACAAAGAGTTGCCAGATATGGAATGGTAAGTCCTGATTCTTTGATTGAAGCAGTCAGTAAATCTGAAAAAGCAGACATAATAGTAACCTTTCTATATAAGATTATACAAAATTTAAAACAATATTATAGT
>JAGOGF010000151.1 GCA_017996845.1 Butyrivibrio sp. | reverse complement strand
AGGATTGCTCCCATTCCAATCAGAGAATAGTCACCTATCTGTGCACCATGTACAATTGCACCATGTCCGATTGTCACAAACCTGCCTATATGAACCGGAAGATCATAATCCATATGAATCACTGCATTATCCTGTACATTACTGCCCTCTCCAATATATACCGGCGCGCGGTCTGCACGAATCGTTGTATGATACCAGATACTGCAATTCTTTCCAATTGATACATCTCCCAGAATAACCGCACCCTCTGCAATAAATGCCTCCGGATCAATTGCCGGCCCGATATTTTCATCTGTCCTTTGCATAAACACCACCTCCTCAGAAGTCTCTGATCCTATCCTCCTGCGTCAGTCCTGTATTTTCAATTTTCAGAATTGTCACATCATAGCTGTATTCATCAGACACTTTAATCGTAACAATATCTCCAACCCGGTGTCCCAAAAGGGTTCTCCCAAGCGGAGATTCTATGCTGATCAACCCTTTCAGAGAATTCCCACGCATCGTAGTGACAATCTTATAGATTTCAGTTGATTGATCTTCCTCCACACGAACTGTAACGGTTTTATTCATTCCGACCTGATCGTCCGTCGTATTGTCTTCAATCACATTTGCAGTCTTGATCATTCGTTCCAGAAAACGAATTCTGCTTTCATTTTGATTCTTTGCCTTCTTTGCAGCATAATACTCAAAGTTCTCACTCAGGTCACCCTGTGCTCTTGCTTCTTTCACATGCTCCAGAAGTTCTTTTCTGATCACAATCTTACGGTTTTCAATCTCCGCTTCCATATCTTCAATATCTTTGTGCGTCAGTTCATTATGCATTTCATATTCCTCTGTCTTACCTACTATGCATCAAATACAATTATTCAATGGCAGCAATTATTTATATTACTTCAAAAACATATTGATCCAGCCTCTCAAACGCCTCTTCAATCCTTGAAAAAGGAGAAGCAAGGTTCATCCGAATTGCATAGGGACCGTGAAAAGGACGTCCATCCTGCCAGGCAACACCCACATCCCACCCGGCTTTCAGCAGCGTATCCAATGTAATCCCTTTTTTACAGCAGTAGGTTTCACAATCAAGATACAGCATATAGGTTCCCTGCGGCTTAGAGAGTGTAATGCCCTCATAAAATTGTTCAATATGATCTGCTGCATAATTTACATTTTTGCTGAGAACCGTTCTTAACTCGTCTACCCACCTGCGCCCTTCCTGGCTATAACAGCCAATCAGTGCATGCATACTCAGTACATTCATACTGTTATAATGAGTAGCGTCCGCAGATACCCTCATACGATCTTTCAGCAGCGCGTCATAAACAATGCGATAAGAACCAATCAATCCTGCCAGATTGAAGGTTTTGGAAGGTGCATAAAAAGCAATCGTTCGCGCGCGTGCATCTTCTGATACAGACTGGGTCGGAATATGTCGGTTGCCGTTTAGCAGCAGATCACTCCAGATTTCGTCTGAAATCACAACACAATCATTTCTCCTGAAAACCTCCATTGCCTGTTCCAGTTCTTCTCTTTCCCAGACGCGGCCTGTCGGGTTGTGGGGACTGCAGAACACTGCAAGATGAATATGATTCTTCTTCAGTTTGCGATCCATATCCTCATAATCCATGCGCCAGATCCCACCCGCATCTTTTTGCAGATCACTCAAAATAATCTTGCGTCCACTATCCTCAATACATCTTGTAAAACCAATATAAGTCGGAGAATGCATCAGCACCGCTTCTCCCGGAACCGTAAATGCTCTGAGTGCAGATACTACCCCTCCAAGCACACCATTTTCATATCCGATTTCATCCGCAGTCAGTCCCTTCACATTATTTCGATCTGCCTGCCAATTAATCACTGCATCATAATATTCCGGTGAAATACTGTAATACCCAAATGCAGGATGCTGCGCTCTTTCAATCATTTTCCGGACCGCCGCCGGAACCGTTGGAAAGTTCATATCGGCAACCCACATCGGAATAGCATCAAACCCTTCTCTTGGTGCGTCCGGAGTAAATCCTGGTGCTGTACCAAGTCCGTCTACTGCAATTGCATCTTTTTCATGTCTATCCATTATGGTTGTAAAATCAAATTCTGTCATCTCAGCTCCTACATAAAAATATTTATATATATAGTATATCATATCTGATTATCTGCTATTGATGAATATTTCAAAAATCATCTGAAAGAAGATTAAAAAAGGCCCATACGGAATTTATCCGCATGAGTCTTCTATTTTCAAAAATATGTAATTCCGTTCAGTTTCAAACCTGACCGTCAGAGCCAAGTACATTAAGGATCTTATCATGAACAATTTCCTTAACATAAGCGCGGCCATCTGTCATATACTGTCTGGGATCAAAATGATCCGGATGTGCAAACAGATGCTCTCTGATTCCAGCTGTCATTCCAAGGCGAAGATCAGAATCAATATTGATCTTGCAAACTGCACTTCTTGCAGCATCACGAAGCTGTGCTTCCGGAATTCCTACTGCATCCTGCATAGCGCCGCCATTATCATTGATGATCTTAACATACTTGGGCAACACAGAAGATGAACCATGAAGAACAATCGGGAAGCCAGGAAGCTTCTTAACAATTTCATCCAGAATATCAAGACGAATATGCGGTTCAACGCCTGGTTTGAATTTAAATGCACCATGACTGGTTCCGATTGCAATTGCAAGTGAATCAACACCTGTTCTCTGAACAAAGTCTACAACCTGATCAGGATCCGTGTACTGTGCACTTTCTGCTGCAACCTTTACATCATCTTCAACACCTGCAAGTGTTCCAAGCTCCGCTTCTACTACGACACCTCTATCATGTGCATAATCTGCAACTTTCTTGGATACTGCAATATTATCGTCATATGACTTGGATGATCCATCAATCATAACAGATGTAAATCCGTTATCAATACAATCCTTACAGATTTCAAAATCTGCACCGTGATCAAGGTGAAGAGCAATCGGAATATCTGTCGTCTCACAAGCTGCTTCAACCAGCTTTACAAGATAAGCCTGCTGTGCATACTTTCTTGCACCAGCTGAACACTGCAGAATTACAGGCGAACGAAGTTCATTTGCTGCTTCTGTGATTGCCTGTACGATCTCCATGTTGTTGACATTAAACGCACCTACAGCATATCCGCCGTTATATGCTTTTTTAAACATCTCGGTAGTTGTAACTAATGGCATAATTTGTTACCATCCTTTCCTGAAATAAGTGTCTTGGCACTAAATTCGGTCTTATTATAGCGCAGTTTAAATGAAGAGTATAGCCGTTTTTTCATGATAATCCGAAATAAAGCATATTTATGATATAACAAAATGCAAATTTTTCACTTCTTCATCTAAATTCTGCAAAATGATATTTTATGTATTCCGGACCCTCTGCTTCTCTTTTTACATATTTCAGCACAACTGCTGCATATGCAGGAATCGTAAGTGTCAGTCTCCCATTTGTAACCGTCATCTGTATTGCCGTCGTTTCATATCCCGTTTCTGTCGTTCTCAGAAGCTGTCGCAGCATGCAGTCTCTGCGTATTCCGAGATAATGTACATCAAGCTGCTCCGTCACTTCTTCCATACTATTGTTTAGTACAACAACACAGGCTGCATCTGCATTAAATCGCCCATATGCAAGAACATTTTTTTCATGCTGTACTGCAATTGCACATAATGATCCGGTTCGAAGTTCTTCATTTTGTTTGTGCATCAGAATTGCATCCCGATGAAATGCAATCATCTCCTGATCTTCCTGCCCCCAGGGATATGTTCTTCGGTTATCCGGGTCAGTAAACCCGCTGAGACCAGCCTCATCTCCATAATAAATAGTCGGTGCCCCCGGCCAGGTCATCTGCACCACAACCGCCTCTCGCATAATATATTTTCGTACATTTTGATCTGCTGCCAGATTACCCTTTTTCTCGCACCGTCCTACTATATGATTGGTTCGGGTCAGAAATCTTGAATGATCATGATTAGATAATTCATTCATCGCTGTATGAAAAGAGGCCTCTGTAAAATTCTCCGCGATATAATGTGTCATCTGCTTCCAAAATGCCTTTGCATCCCCTTCCATTTCGGAATGATAGGCATCACTGTGCTTTTCCATTCCAGTCAGAAAGTAAGTCAGTGGTTCCATGAATGCGTCGTAGTTCATAACGGTATCCCACTCATCTCCCTGCAGCCAGTTTCTGGCAGAGCCATAATGCTCAGCCAGAATGATTGCCTCCGGATTGGCCTGTTTAACCGCCTTGCGGAAACGTTTCCAAAAAGTATGATTAAAAATACTGGAATGCCCCAGATCAGCAGCCACATCCAGTCTCCATCCATCGACGTAAAAAGGGGCTGAAACCCATTTTCTCCCAATACCGAGCACGTATTCACAAAGTTCTTCAGACGCCTCATAATTTAATTTAGGAAGTGTATCATAGTTCCACCATCCATCATAATTTTTATTATTGGGCCACTTTTTTCCATGAAAAGAAAAGTAATTATGATAGGGGCTATCCGCCGAAATATATGCACCTGTGCTATACCCCGGTACATTTTCATATATTCTTTCTCTGTCCAGCCACTTGTTAAAAGATCCGCAATGGTTAAATACGCCATCCAGAATTACACGTATGCCGCGCCGATGTGCTTCTTCTACAACCTGCCGGAACAATTCATCACTTGCCTGCAGATTTTCTTCATTCGTTACTCTATTGATATATTTTTGTGCATGCCGATTGCTGCGTGCTGTTTCAGATAAAAGCGCGCCTTTATCTGAAACGATTTTTCCAAAATGCGGATCAATATGATCATAATCCTGTATATCATATTTATGACTCGACGGAGAGCAAAAAAGTGGATTAAAATATATTACTTCAATACCAAGCGTTTGCAGATAATCCATTTTATCCAAAACACCCTGCAAATCTCCTCCATAAAACTCACACCCATCCCATTTGGAAAATGGCACTCGATTCCAGTTATCAACAAAACGCACATTTTTACCCATATAATGATATTCATTTGTCAGCACATCATTGCTGCGATCACCATTATAGAAACGATCTGTAAAAATCTGGTACATCACTGCACCTTTGGCCCATTCCGGGGTATGGAATCCAGGAATCAGGTGAAACATCATCTTGTCCGAAGCAAGCTTCTTTGCAGTTCCGCCCCGTCTGTCATACACTACACTTCTTTCTGCTGCTCGAATCCGGAAGCAGTATGAAACCATGCTGTCCTGCATCTGCATTGATGCCTCATAATAATCAAAATCCTGTTCTGACCAAACTTTTTTCATTGCAACCGTCTTGGTATCCATGATCAGCTCAACACCTTCAGCCTGGTCCCTTCCTGTGCGAAAACGAACCGTTACAATATCTCCCGGCTCACATTCTGCAGGATTTAGAAACTGGGCCGTCATATCGTGAAAGAGTGCTTTTAAATCCAGCATGTTTTTTCCTCCAACTGTTATTTCAGGGCAGTAAAAAAGACAGCTTTGGGAGGGCTGTCTTTTTTAGAGAAGGTATTTCTTTCTTATGGGGTATAGCAAAAAACTATATAATATATTGGGGGGTTACAAGAAGTATAATATCATTCACCCCAATC
>JAGOGF010000040.1 GCA_017996845.1 Butyrivibrio sp. | reverse complement strand
GACTATAGATGTTTGATGTATAATAGAAATAATCATAAAAGTATTTGTGCATTTTATATGATATAAATGGTAGTGCAAAATCATCAGCTTACAGCTGGATTACAGGAGTGTGATACATATTGTGTATAATCCGTAGAAATCTTGATTTGGTAGAAGCGCGAATCCAGGCAGCATGTGTGAGAAGCGGAAGAAATCGCGATGAAGTTACACTGATTGCCGTCAGTAAAACCAGGCCGGTTTCAGATATTCGGGAAGCCATGAAGTGTGGCATTACGGTATTTGGCGAAAATAAAGTACAGGAGCTGCGGGATAAGACAGATGAAATTACCGAGCCGCTCCATTGGCATATGATTGGACATTTGCAGGTCAATAAAGTAAAGTACCTGCCGGGGAAAACAGATCTGATTCATTCATTGGATAATCTGAAACTGGCAGCAGAGATTGAAAAACAGGCTGAAAAAAACAATTTGGTCATGGATGTTCTTTGTGAAGTCAATATGGCAGGGGAGGATACAAAATTTGGACTGGTACCCGAACAGGTGGAAGATTTCCTGCGCAGAGTAGCAGACATGAGACATATACGGATTAAAGGACTGATGACAATTGCACCGTATACGGAAGATCCGGAATCAAATAGAGTATATTTCAGAAAACTCAAAGAACTTATGATACGGATGAATGATAGGGGAATTTTAGCAGAAACTATGGACACGCTTTCCATGGGAATGACAGGGGATTATGAAACAGCAATTGAAGAGGGGGCTACTTTTGTAAGAGTAGGAACCGGAATCTTTGGGGCGCGCAATTACAATATATAGATAGTAAAATGCAGTCTGACAGACAACTTGGGATGGAACAAAATTGGGGATATAAATTTTATGGTCAGAAAACATTTTATTTTTTACGGAATGGTGCAGGGAGTAGGCTTTCGCTACAGAGCAGTGCAGGCAGCAAGGATGTTCGGGCTGACCGGCTGCGTCAGTAATGAGTCCGATGGCAGTGTATCAATGGAAGTGCAGGGAGATTCAGATTACATTGACCGAATGATTGAGATTTTGCAGCAAGGTACCTATATACAAATTGATCGGATCGAGGTCAGTATATTAACGACGCAAGAGCATGAAACAGGATTTCATGTTTTAGATTACTGAAGACTTCGAGAGGATAAAAAAATGCAGCAGGAAACTATTGATACTATTCGTAGCGTTTTTGAAGGCTTTGCTGAAACATCTGATAACAGTTATATGTTTATATGTGATCTGGACAGACATTTTTCAAGATGGTCAAAGAATGCGGAAGCATATTTTGGACTTCCCTGTGAAAATATGCAGGATGCAGAGGAAAAATGGGAAGAGCGGATACATCCGGGTGACCGCAAAATCTATTATGACGGTATTGAAAAACTTAAAAAGGGTGTATCGGATTTTCATGAAGCGGAATACCGAGTATTAAACAAAAGCAATCGATATGTTGTATGCAGCTGTAAAGGTAAAATTATTCGTAATGATTTGGGAGATCGGATAATCTTTCTTGGGACGATTTATAATCATTCGATTGGTGATACACTGGATTCTGTGACCGGATTATTAAGTATGCGGAGATTCCTTGAGATACTGGAACAGTTCAGATGCAAAGGGGAAAAATATATTGTTTTGCTGATCGGGCTTCAGAACTTTCTCCAGGTCAATAATTTGTATGGACTTAATTTTGGGAACAGTGTTTTGGAGAAAATTGCACAGCTATTATTGCAATATAAGGACAGAGGGGTTGTTTTCAGAACAGAGGGAACAAAATTCGCTATTGCTTCCACGAAACTGACAGTAGAGGAAATGAAACAGATTTACAGTGAGTTCCAGAAGATACTGAAATATGATCTGGAAGTCTCAGAAGTGCATTTATCACTTGAAACCGGGGCTGGGATTGTAATTGCAGATGACAGGGAGACCAATGTGCAGGCTATATATACCTGTGCAAGATATGCATTGGATCATTCCAAGAAGGATGAACATGGAAAACCTGTAGTGTTACAAAATGATTATCTGCACGATAATCGCCGGGGAATTAAAAAAGTGAATGTTGTCCGCAGTTGTATAACGCAGGGATTTTGTGGATTTTATCTGTGCTATCAGCCTCTTGTATCGGTAAAAAATGGGGAAATGACCGGGATGGAAGCACTCCTTAGATGGAAAGGAGAACCATACGGAAATGTTTCTCCGAATGAATTTATTCCTTGGCTGGAGAAGGATCCGATTTTCTATGATCTTGGGAATTGGATTCTTAGGCAGGCAATGATTGAAGGACAAAGAGTGCAAAAAGATTATCCGGAATTTCAGATGCATGTTAATCTTGCTTACACACAACTTGAAAGGGAGGAGTTTCGGACAGATCTGCTTAATATAATTGAAGAAACCGGATTCCCACCTGAAAATCTGTGTCTGGAATTAACGGAAAGATGCAGATTGCTCAAAATGGAAGAACTTCGGGATGCAATGATCTTTTTTAAAACACATGGGATGCGGATTGCGTTGGATGATTTCGGAATCGGTTTTTCATCACTTAATCTGCTTAGGGAATTTCCTGTTGATTGTATTAAGATTGACAGAAGCTTTATCACAGAAATTGCGGAAGACATTTCTTATCAATATCTTGTCCAGGCAGTTACAGAATGTGCCCACAATCTGCATGTGAATGTCTGTGTTGAGGGAATCGAAGATGAACGACTTTTTGATTTTATCAGTACAAATTTTGATATAACAACTTTGCAGGGATACTATTTTTCCAGACCTGTTCCGATAGAGGAATATGTGAAACTTTCTATATATCATAAATGATTTGATGATTATATCTTTATAAGCATGATTCATGTATTACAAAGAAGAGCACAAGCATATGTATATGAGAAAGGGATAAAATGATGGCAGAGAAGTTGCAGAAAGATATTACAATTGAAGATCTGAACCATTTAATGGACACAGGACATATCTACCGTTTTCCCTTTGCAATTAACCGGGAAGTGTATATTATCAGTAACCACAAACCTACCAGAGTTATGGTTACTGATATGTCAGTGAAACAAATCCAGCTGAATGGACAGTGGTATACGGAAGAGGAAGTCAAAAGGATCGGAGGAGTGTTTGATTCCGAGTTTGCTGCACTTCGTTCCATCACAGGGAACTGAACTTATTTTTTGCCGGGAGTGATTTTTCCGTTTGCAATGGTATCTTCCACCCATAGTCTGAGTGATTCTACGGAGAGCGAGATCTTGCTCAGCTGTTCCTGAATTGTTTGAAAATCAGTCATTTCATCGGTACCTATTTTGCCGTCTGCTGTAATTTCAATCAGACGATCCCGGTGTTTATCTATTGTGTTCAGGGAAGCAAGCATTTCCAGAACAATCTGTGAAAGGTCTTTTGGCTGAATTTCAGGAACATATTCACGCCCGATCGGACATTCATGGGAACAGAAATAGTTACACAGATTTGGCTTTTTATATGCATCAGCCATAACCATAACCTCATCCGGATGTGCGAGTGATTTCTCACTTTCTATTTTTTCAATGCGATCGGCAGAGATGCACCCCATCCGTTCGCTTGCAGATTCTCTTGTAAGTTCCAGTTCCTCGCGGCTGAGTTGATAGATGTTTTTATCTTTTTTGATTGATTTTTTTCCCAAAATAATATCCTCCCTTTGGACAACTGCAAATGCAGGCGTTTGAACTATCGTTATTATATACGCTGTCATGCGTTTAAGCAATGCATTAGACAATATATACATTGGTTGAAAAATAAAAAAAACAGGAGAATTGTGACATGAAAACAGCAATTGTATATTATTCCAAACATCATGGAAACACCAAAAAGTTATTGGATGCTATTGTCAGGGATCATGAGGTAACACTGATTAATGCAGCGGAAAAGGGAGCAGAAAAAGATTTGTCGGCATATGACAGAATTGGATTTGCCTCTGGAATCTATTATTCATCCTTTGCCAAACCATTATTGAAATATGCGAAGGAAAATTTGCCAAAAGGTCGTAAAACATTTCTGATTTATACCTGTGGTTCCAAAAAGAACAGCAGGAAATATACGCAGGAGATTCATCAGATCATTATCGAAAAAGGCAGTGGACTTTTCGGAAGTTATGGATGTTACGGACATGATTCCTTTGGACCTTTAAAACTGGTTGGCGGAATCAGAAAGCATCATCCCAATCAGAATGAAATAGATGGGGTGATCAAATTCTATAACGGGTTGTCTAAAAAAGACTTGAAATAAAATGTATCAGTAATCCGCTGATTATGAGAGCGGAAAGTATTGCAAGCGCAAAACGGAAATCCATTCTTCCCATGTTAACTCCTTTTGTTGCTGTGTTTTGGCTATTATAGCATGTTTTGGCTGTATTGCGTAATTGAAAGAGAAATTCTATCTGATGGAGATAATAATAATATGATTATTCATGTATGGGAAAAGGCACCGCAGGATGGAGACGGCAGCAGTGAGCGTCCGTTTCGCTCGATTACAGAGGCTGCAAGGGCAGCAGAGCCGGGGGATGAAGTAATTGTTGCGCCAGGTATATACAGAGAATACGTTGATCCGCAGCACGCAGGACTCCCGGATTATAGAATTATTTATCGTTCAGAAAAAGTAAACGGAGCAGTTATTACAGGTGCGGAAAGGATAACCTGTTGGGAAAAGTCCGGCAGCATATACAGAGCAGAGATTCCGAACAGCCTGTTTGGCGCATATAATCCTTATACTACTACCGTGCATGGTGACTGGTACTGGGCAACTGTACCGGCACATACGGGAGAAGTCTATCTGAATGGCAAGTCATTATATGAAGTGGAAAGCCTGGATCAGGTACAGAATCCTGTGCCGAACAGGTCTTCATGGAAACCGGAAGATACGGTTTATACCTGGTATACACAGCAAAGCACGGATGGCAGTAAAACCATTCTATGGGCAAACTTTCAGAAATTTGATCCCAACAGAGAAAATGTTGAGATCAGTGTCAGAAGAAACTGTTTTTATCCTTCCAGAGAAGGAATCGGGTATATTACCTTATCCGGGTTTACCATCCGTCAGGCGGCTACGCAGTGGGCGCCTCCGACGGCTTATCAGGATGGAATGGTAGGACCGCACTGGTCGAAAGGCTGGATTATTGAAAATTGTAATATTTCTCATTCCAAATGCAGCGGAATATCTCTTGGAAAATATTTGCAGCCTGAAAATGATAATAAATGGACGACGCGGTTTGTAAAAGATGGAGCGCAAACCGAACGGGATGCAATCTGCCAGGCACAGAGAGAAGGCTGGACAAAAGAAAATATCGGTTCACATATTATTCGCTGCTGCGACATCCATGATTGCGGGCAGACGGGAATTGTCGGCCATTTGGGTGGTGTCTTTTCTTTGATTGAAGATAACCATATTCATCATATTAATAACAAACAGAATCTCGCAGGTGCCGAAATTGGCGGTATCAAGATGCATGCGGCAATTGATGTTATGATCAGAAGAAATCATATCGATCATTGTACAAGAGGACTATGGCTTGACTGGCAGGCACAGGGTACAAGAGTATCACAGAATCTGTTCCATGATAATGTTCCGCCGCAGGGGACGGTTATCAACACAGGACTGGCTCTTGGAGAAGATATTTTTGTTGAAGTTTCACATGGACCGACATTGATCGATCATAATCTTCTGCTGTCCGACATTTCCTGCAGACTCAGTACGCAGGGATTTGCGCTTGTTCATAATCTGATTGCCGGATCTTTTTCTTATGTTGGGAATGGTACGGACAATGGCGGGAAAAAATTTCCGACGCCTCGTTATACGCCATATCATGTGCCGCACCAGACAGAGATTGCCGGATTCATGACGATTCTGCATGGCGATGCACGATTTTTTAATAATATTTTCGTGCAGAAAGAAATCCGATCTGATTTGCGGACCTATGTACAGAGTGCGGGTCAGGATCATATTAATTCCTATCAGTTTGGCTGCGGAACATTTCCTTATGACGGGTATCCTACAGCTGCTGAATATTTTGGAAGGTTTGATGCACATAGCTATGAAAGATATGATTCAACAGACAGATATTATGATCATCTTCCGGTATATACCGGTGGAAATGTGTTTTTCAATGGTGCAAGACCCTGTGATACCGAAAAAGATGCTGTTGTGGAGGAGCATGCGGTTACATTGATTCTGGATCAGGAAAAGGGAGAAACGGTACTGCGAACCGACTTATATGACTATCTGCGAAAGCAGCAGGAAAGTAAAATGGTATCAACCGAAATGTTGGGAGAAGCATTTGAACCGGAGCAAAGGTTTGAAAATCCGGATGGAACGGATATTCTTTTTGACAGGGATTTTTTTGGAACACACAGAGATGTTTTTCCACTTACCGGGCCGTTTGAATTACCACAACAGATATACCGGCTTCCGGAACGCCCTGTATGCATGGAAAAAGATAATACCCGGAGAATTGGAGCCGAACAGAACATTACACATAAACAGATACATGCAGATATTGCTTTGACAGGTTGTGAACAGCTATGCATGATGGAGGATGATAAAGAACATTTTGTACAGGAAATATTCATCCAGGATAATATGGCATGGATCCATTTCGTGGGAGAAAAAGGACTTTTTGAACTGGATTGCGAATACGGAATTTCACATTATATCAATGAATGGGAAGTAGAAGCGGCAGATTCAGCAGACGTACGTCAAACTGCGGGCGGGTATGCAATTGCAGGAAGTGTAACAGGACTTCTGGAAATACTTCGAAAAAAATCTGCCAGAAATCCGGAGGAAATATCTTCTGTCATGGCAGGAAAGGCTGCACCTATTCTGGAAAAAAATGGAATTGTCATGCGCTTTACACCGCAACACATCAAATTTATCAGAGACCGCAAATTTATTACGCTTTCACAGGCAGCAGAAGCTGAGTGCAGTGTTTTATCTGAGGTTGCAGCTGAGGTTTTGGAGTAAGAGAAATATGAGTGAGGAACTGGTCAAACATCAGAATTTTGAATATCAGGAAAATGAACCTTTTCAAATATATAATGTTTATGCTGATACGCAGGTTTCCAATATGCTGCTTGCTCATTGGCACAGTGAGCTTGAAGTGGTATATCTGATGGGATGCAGCAAACATTATATTGATGGAAAATGTATTCAGGGAAAGCCTGGCGATTTTATTGTCACAAACAGTGAAAGTGTTCACAAAATTGAACCTGAAAAGACGGACATGTATACGGATCAGATCGTGGCTATCGTTCTGTTGATTCATGAGACTTTTTTGGAAAGAAACTTTCCTGATTTCAGAAAAATTCAGTTTACAAATGATCAGATACAGGCAGAACCTGATATAGCACGAATTATGTTGAAAATGTCTGCATATGTCACGAGACCAAAAACTGAAGCGTATGATTATCTCTGTGTGAAAGGAATGATTCTGGAGTTGCTGTATCAGATGACAAGGCGCGGAATTGTAAACAGATCAAGTATTGCAAAGATTAATGCTGATAAAAATATTGAGCGGCTTAAGGGAGTACTTCAGTTTGTTGAGAATCATTATATGGAGGAGATCACTGAGGCTGGAATTGCAGAAAAATTTTATTTTAGTCCGGTTTATTTCTCACGATATTTTAAAAAATGTACGGGGATGACCTTTGTTTCATATCTGACAGAATACCGCCTGAGCAAAGCAAAACAGGATCTTTTGTATACAGAAAAAAGTATTATTGAAATTGCATTGAAAAATGGATTTTCTGACAGTAGAAGGTTATCGATTGCATTTAATAAGATATATGGATGCACACCCAGACAGTACAAAAAAGATGCGAAAATGAAGAAAATATAATATATTCAAGATGATTTTGGTAAAAAAATGGTAATTTTAGGCTAAAATATGTAATGAATACATATCCTCTTTTTCATATAATATTTTCTATGTTGGGTAGGAAATCAGCCTGTTTAAAAATGGGTAATGGAAGAGAGGATATTTTAATGAGCGGTAGAGCAAAAGTAATACAAAAATTAAGCTGGAATGAAAAATTTTCATATGGACTTGGTGATTGCGGTGCAAATGTTGTTGTAGCAATGTGTTCCACTTTTTTAACAGCGTATTATACCGATACGGTTGGAATTGCTGCGGCTGCAGTTGGAACAATGATGCTTTTGACACGTATTTTTGACGGAATAACTGACCTGATCATGGGTGCGATTGTTGATAAAACACATACAAAATGGGGAAAAGCAAGACCATGGATTTTGTGGACAGCGCCTTTCATGGCTATAGCGCTCGTTTTGGTATTTAATGTGCCGATGGGTATGAGCGGCAATGGGAAACTGCTGTATGCATATCTTACGTATATATTTCAGAATTGTATCGTATATACAGCAAATAATCTACCTTATAATGCATTATTGTCCAGAATGACGCTTGATGTACAGGACAGAGGCTCTGCGGCGTCCATGCGTTTTGTCATGACGCAGATCACAACATTGGCCATAAATGCAGTAACGGCAGGGGTTCTTGCCACAGTAGGGTGGTTTTGGCTTTCTGTTGTATATGGATTTGTAGCAATGATTATGTTCGTGATCAGTTTTATGGGTACAAGAGAACACATTGGAGAAGAACTTGACGGCATGGTCAAAGTGGAAAATATACCACTTTCTCAGGCACTCCCGGCACTTATAAAAAATAAATATTTCTATCTGCAAAGTCTGATGTTTGTTTTTTTATATATTCAGGTAGTCAGTACGGGGTCAATGACATATTATTTCTGCAACATTGTTCTTGGAAATATAGGGGTTCTTACGCTGACTTCAATTGCAACGACAATTCCGGCCATGATCGTCAATCTTGTTATGCCAAAGTTAATGTATAGATTTGGAAAACGAAAATTAATGATGGCAGGCTGTATTCTGATGATCATTGGAAGTGTCATTGTAGGTGCTGCAGGGAATAATCTTGTAATTGCAATGCTCGGACTTGTTGTGAAAGGTTTCGGAGTAGGACCGATTATGTCGGGAATATTTGCGATGACGGCAGATGTTGTAGATTATGGTGAATGGAAGAGTGGTGTTCGCTCGGAAGGACTTGTAAACAGCTGCACATCGTTTGGTATGAAAGTCGGGATAGGTGTAGGTTCTGCTGTTTGCACATGGATACTTGCCATTGGCGCATATGATGGCACTGCGGCGGTGCAGGCACAGTCGGCAGTAAATGCAATTCGATTTGGATATGGGTATAATGGTGCGATTTTAGGGGCTGTATGTCTGGGCATTTGCTTTCTGATGAATATAGATAAATATATTGGACAGATTCAGAAGGATCTCCAGGCAAAACATGCAAATGATTAAAGTGAAATGGTAAAAAAGAAATGATAAAAGCCGCCTGTATTGTGGGCGGCTTTATCTAACTGATCAAAGGAGCGTAAAAATGTCATTACTAAGCGAACAGATTAGAAAAAGTTTTAAAGAGGGAGATGATATTAGAGATGAAGGGCTGAAATCGCCTGAGAATATTGAACGGTTTGATGATATTATATATGGGCCTGATCCGGACTGGCAGGTTTTGGATGTGTATCGTCCCATAAACGCCAGAGAGAAAACATTACCTGTAATCGTAAGTGTACATGGAGGCGGCTGGGTATATGGTGATAAGAAACGATATCAGTATTATACCATGGGACTTGCACAGAGAGGTTTTGCAGTTGTCAACTTTACATACAGACTTGCGCCTGAATTCAAATTTCCGGCACCATTGGAAGACACAAATCTCGTTATGCAATGGGTCATGGATCATGCAAAAGAGTATGGTTTTGATACAGCGCATATTTTTGCAGCAGGAGATTCTGCAGGAGCGCATCTTCTGGGAATGTACAGCTGCATTCTGACCAATACTTCCTATGCTTCAGAGTTTGATTTTAAAATACCGGACAATCTTTCGCTGCAGGCTGTTGCGTTAAACTGTGGTGTTTATGAAATGGTTCGGACAGAACAGCCTGATGATATGACAGGAACACTTATGGAGGATTTTCTGCCAGACAAAGGATCAGACAAAGAATATGAGCTGATCAGCATAGTGAATCATGTAACTGAAAAGTTTCCGCCGTCATTTATTATGACTGCACCAAAAGATTTTTTGAAAGATCAGGCACCGATTATGTTACAGAAGCTGCAAGCATTAAATGTGAACTGTGTTTACCGCTTTTTTTCTGATCCGGAAAGAACACTTGGACATGTTTTTCACTGCAATATGAAGTCAGAATATGCTAAAATATGTAATGATGAGGAATGCAGTTTCTTTAAGGAATTTTGCTAAAAATTCAGGGGTTCATGAAAGGAGCCAACATGCAGATCAATTCATTTCGACATAGTGGAACAACAGATTCAAATGCTACGCAAAGAGAACATGATAATCGTATGATTGCGAGAAAGGCAGCCAGAGAGGGAATTGTTCTGTTACAGAATGATGGTAATGTACTTCCCCTTTTGCGTGGAAGTATGATTGCTCTTTTCGGAAGCGGCGCCGGACGTACAATTAAAGGCGGAACAGGTTCCGGAGATGTAAATGAGAGAGAAAATATTTCCATATATCAGGGATTGATCAATGCGGGATTTTCTGTAAGCAGTGCAGAGTGGATACAGGACTACAATGAAAGGTATACACAGGCAAGGCTGGCATGGAAGGAACGGATTATTGAAAAAGCAGGTGGAGATCTTGGATCCATGCGATTTTTTGAAGCTTATGCATCCAATGCATTTGAAATGCCGGATGGCAGAACAATCACCCAGGCAGATGTACAGGGCGCAGAAACGGCAATCTATGTATTAAGCAGAATTGCCGGAGAAGGTGCGGATCGGTATGAAAAAAAAGGTGATTACGAGCCTACTGACCATGAAATAGAAGATTTAGAGACGTTGGGCAGACTGGTAAAGCATATAATTCTGATCCTCAATGTCGGAGGACAGGTGGATTTGCAGAAAATCTGCAGAATGCCAAACATACAGGCAATGCTGATGATTGCACAGCCCGGAATGGAAGGCGGGAATGCTGTGGCGGATATTTTATCGGGTGAAGAAACTCCATCCGGCAAACTGACTGATACCTGGGCAGTTGATTATCATGATTATCCAAATGCAGATACATTCAGCCATCAGAATGCAGATACTACAACGGAAAAATATGAAGAAGGGATATATGTCGGCTATCGATATTTTGACAGTTTTGCGGTTAAACCGATGTTTCCGTTCGGATATGGATTATCCTACACGACATTTGAAGTACGTGGTCAATATGTAATGGTCAATACGGAACGCGTGCAGGTTGTTGTAACAGTGACCAACACGGGAGCAAAATATTCCGGCAGAGAAGTCGTCCAGGTTTATGCAACCTGTCCGCAGGGAGGGATGCCCAAAGAATATAAGAGGTTATGTGCATTTGACAAGACGCGTCTCCTGGCTCCTGGTGAAAAGCAGACGATGACAATTACATTTTCAGCAAAGGCACTGGCTTCTTTCAGTGAAGAAAAAAGTGCATGGATTGTAGAAAAGGGATTGTATGGCATATGGATTGGGAATTCCTCTGCAGATATAGATTTATGCGGGGTCCTGTCCACTGCGGAAGATGCAATATTGGAAAAAGTACAGAATATCTGTCCGATTCAGGAGACACTTAAGGAAATCAGGCGTCCGGATGATACCGCGCATCGTATGGAACAGGCATGGTATCAGATTGCGACGCAAAAGCGAATCAATGCAATTCCATTTAAACCAGCGCAGGAAAAGAAAAAAGAATATCAGGAAGATGAACTGGATCGTCTGGCAGCAGAAAAGGCCAAAACATTGACAGCGGAACAAATGATCCCGTTATTGATTGGAGAAATCAGCCAGGCACAGGGGGCACTTGGTGCAGCGGGAATCCGGGTTCCGGGTGCTGCGGGAGAAACCAGCAGCGCGCTTTTGGATGAAAATATTGCGGCAGTTTCGATGGCGGATGGACCTGCCGGATTAAGGCTTGTCAAGGATTATGAAGTGGATCCGGAAAGCGATATGGTATACAGCAGCGGTATGGCAGGAAGCCTGGAGGGCGGATTTTTTGCAAAGAAAGAGATACATCCGGATGCAGTGCATTATTATCAGTACTGTACCGCTTTTCCGGTAGGTACACTCTTGGCACAGAGTTGGGATACGGCGCTTCTGGAACTGGTAGGACAGGCTGTTGAAAAAGAAATGGAAGAGCTGCATATAGGCTGGTGGCTTGCACCGGGCATGAATATTCACAGAAATCCGCTTTGCGGCAGAAATTTTGAATATTATTCCGAAGATCCCCTTATCAGCGGGATGATGGCCGCAGCAATGACCAAGGGTGTTCAAAGCGGAAAAGGTGTTGGAACGACCATTAAACATTTTGCCTGCAACAATCAGGAAGATAACAGGATGGGTTCGAACAGTATTGTTTCCGAAAGAACGCTCAGAGAAATTTACCTGCGCGGATTTGAAATTGCGGTAAAGACGGCTCAGCCTATGGCAATCATGACATCCTATAATGAAATAAACGGTGTGCATTCTGCAAATAACAGAGACATCTGTACCGTAGCGGCAAGAACGGAATGGGGATTTAAGGGTATCATCATGACAGACTGGACAACAACGTTTCCAGATGGTGGAAGTGAATCCTGGGAATGCGTATGGGCAGGAAATGATTTGATTATGCCGGGATATCCACCGGATGCGGAGAATATTAAGCGTGCGCTGGAGGATGGCAGACTGACAGAAAAAGAGATCAGAGCCTGTGCAGAACGTATGATTAATGTGATATACCGGACGCTCAGTTATCAGGATGCTGCCAGCTATCAGACGAGATTCTGATGGGCATACGGGTGTAAAGATACCAGTTCATGCAAAAAAAGCGGTGAAAGCGGATGCTTTTGCCGTTTTTTGCGTATCAATATAAAGTGGACAGAAACAGATTGATCATAGATTGCCGCACTATCGGAATCGTGATAAAATCAGATAAGGATAAAAATCAGAAAAGGGCATTTTTAAAAAGGAAAGCAAAACAGATGGAACGTAACAGTAAGTGGTATCAACTGGATAACGCAGCTAAAATTATTCCTTCGACTGCCAGGGGCGGGAATACAAGAGTATTTCGCATTACCTGTGAACTGAAGGAAGAAGTGGATCCTCAGATTCTGCAGAATGCACTTGATCAGACAATTATTGATTTTCCGCATTTTAATTGTGTACTTCGCAAGGGCCTCTTCTGGTATTATCTGGATGCCAGAAACTTACAGGCAAAGGTCATGCAGGATAATCTTCCTGCGTGCAGTCCGATTTATTTTGAAGGAAGAAAGAATTTACTGTATCGCGTCAATTATTTCAGCAAACGGATCAATCTGGAAATGTTCCATGTACTGGCAGACGGTACGGGAGCATTTGTGTTTTTCAGAGCACTGATATCATGCTATCTTTCTATGCGGTATGGTCTTGAGATATCAGATGAAACAGGAGAAACCTCTTCCAAAACAGAGAAGACTACTGATGCATTCAGACAATTTTATCAGCATCAGAAGGGGCTGAAACAGCTGAAAGAGATGTCCGGACAGAAAGCATATCAGCTCAAGGGTGAGTGGGATGAGAATATGCTGCCGCACCTGATTGAGGGAACGGTATCTGCAAGCCGTTTTGTAGAAGTTGCACATATCTATCATACCTCAGTCGGTATACTTGCGACATCAGTTTATATTGCGGCGGTCATTGACGAAATGTCATTACGGGATCAGAATAAACCGATTGTAGTAAGTGTTCCGGTTAATCTCAGAAAATATTTTCCATCAGATACGACGCGCAATTTTTTTGGAGTTATCAATATATCGTACATGCCGGAAAAGTACGATGGAAGTTTGGAAAGCATTATTGAAGAAGTTAAGTCTTCTTTTCAATGTCAGTTATCGCAGGATCGTATTTTACAGACGATGAATTCTTATGCAGCACTTGAGCACAATATTGCGATTAAGATGGTTCCTCTTTTTATTAAAGATCTTGCAATCTGGGGATTAAACAGCAGAGCCAAGAGCGGGGTTACCAGCACGATGTCAAATCTGGGAAACATTGAAATGCCGCTGCAGACGGTACCTTATATTGACAGGTTCTGTGCATTTATGACTGCACCGTCCGAACAGATCTGTATTTCTTCCTTTCAGGATAAAATGGTTTTTGGGGAAGTTACTGCATATACAACGCATGAAGTAATGCTGCATTTTTTCAGAAGACTGGCAGATATGGATATTCCTGTAGAACTGGCGTCAAATGATTATGACAGGGAACCCGAACATATGGCAGCTCATTTACATAAAAAAGAAAGGAGCAAGGATGCAGTATTGTCCAAAATGTAAAATACAGATCAGAGGAAATAAGGCATGCTGTCCGCTCTGTCAGGGGAAACTTACAAAAGATCCGCAGGATCCTGCATTTCCTGCATTGAAACATCGAATTGTGACTAGCTTTTCCATCATAAAGGTTTCAACATTTCTGTTCCTGGTTCTGGAAATTATAATGGGAACGATCGGATATCTGGGTAAGTATGAACTCAACAAATCTCTTCCATGGGTATCTCTTGTGATGATCGGAGCACTGGTAGCCTGGGTGGACCTGATTGTAGCAATGTATCTGCGTAATAATATTCTGAAAATTGTTACGGTTGAGGTTTATGTTGCCATGATCATTGACTATGTAATCGATGTCTATACCGGATTTGGCGGATGGTCAGTAATGTGGATGATACCTGCAACATTTTTCGGACTTGCATTTGTGACAGTCTGTATTGGCAGGATGACCCGCATGAGACTGGAGGATTATATTTTTTATCTTGCGACGGATGCCTTATTATGTATGCTGCAGATGATCCCCATTGCACAGGGCAGAAATGCTTTTGAATGGCCGGCTGTCATTTGTATGGCAATTTATCTGATACTGGCGGCTGGAGCGGTTATTTTCCGTTTCCGTGATTTGAAGAATGCATCAGCAAAGTATTTTAACGTATGAAAAAAACATCACATAAAAGTAGTAGTAATAAATTCAATCTCAGTCAGGGGCTGGCATTTGCATATCGTGCCGGTGATTTTTTCGAGAATTCCATCGGGAAAACAATTGCGGATACTGCCCTTGCTGCACCTGTTCTGGACGGTGAACCGCAGCTGAGAACGTGGTATAGGGTTTTGATCCCGGCTGGTGTTTCAGGAGATGGTTCCGAATACTATATTTATATTAAAAAGGCGGCATCTGACCATTTGTGCCTGTTTTTTTCCGGTGGAGGGGTTGCCTGGAATGAATATACCGCGGCAAGACCGGTGACCGGTGGAAAAGTAGTAGCAGGAATGCCCAATTACTACTGGAATAATCTGCGGCCTTTTACGCAGATCATGAATATACATACCGGGATTACGGAGGCTGCTAATCCGCTCAATCCATTTAATGACTGGAATTTTGTAATCATAACATACGCAACAGGAGATTTTCACGTCGGAAATAATAATTTTCCATATGAAGCAGAGGATGGATCAGAGCAGGTAGTACATTTTCACGGGTATCATAATTTTCAGGAAGCAATGAAGATTTCTGCGAAATTATTTCCCAATCCCGATAAGCTCCTGATTGCAGGTGACAGCGCGGGCGCATTTGCAGTGCCGGCATTGTCGGGGGAAATTATGGAACAGACGTATTCCAGATGCCTCGATGTCACGCTTTTTTCAGATAGCGGACAGTTGTGTTACAGTCACTGGAAAAGGACGGCCCGGGATATCTGGAAGGCAAAAGAGGATATCTGGAGATCCATTCGTACGCCTAATATTACGATGGACTGGTATCACAGTTTATACGAAAAATACGGAGACAGAATCAGGTATCTGTATGCAAGTTCCACACACGATTATCTGCTCAGTGCATATTATAATGATGTAACATATCGGAAGTATCATACCGATGCGGATGTGCAGGAGGCTTTTTTTCATCAGCTGCAGGATATGGTAAACGATTTCAAAACAATGACGCCAAAATGTGGTATTTTTATCAATGACTGGAAGAATATGATGGTCATGAAAACGGGACTTCACGGTGGAACCGTACACACAGCAGTGCGGCAGCTGAATTTTTACCTAAAAGCAAAATCTGGTGTTACAATGGTACAGTGGCTTTTTGATGCCGTAAATGGAAATGTGTATGATGCAGGGATGGACCTGTTGGAGGAGAATGATCATGAAAAGAAATTTTAAGATGCGAATCAGCTATGATGGAACCAGATATCAGGGATGGGAGCATCAGCCTACTACAGATATGACGATTCAGGGCAAAATTGAAACGGTTCTGAGTAAAATGGTTGACATGCCGGAAGGCAAGGTAGTGGATGTGATTGCTGCGGGCCGCACAGATGCAGGTGTGCATGCAAAGGGAATGATCGCAAATGTGCAGCTTGATACAGCGATGACAGAAGAACAGATTCTTACCTACGCTAATAAGTATCTTCCGGAAGATATCTGTATTGATGAATTAAAGGCCGCATCTGATCGTTTTCATGCCAGATATAATGCAATCGGGAAGACTTATTGTTACAGTTGTTATTATGGAGACGCTAAACCTGTGTTTGATCGCAAATATGTAACGGTTCTGGAAGAAATGCCGGATGTGGAGCAGATGAAGAAGGCAGCGGTGCTTTTGACGGGAACACATGATTATAAAAGTTATTGCAGTAATCCGCGTATGAAAAAGACAACCGTGCGCAGTGTGGATTCAATCAGAATCAGTCAGAATGGACCGTATATTCATATCTATTTTCATGGTAATGGATTTTTGCAGAACATGGTACGTATTATGACCGGGACACTTCTGGAAGTAGGGTTTGGAAGGATGAAGCCTGAACAGGTTAAAGAAATTCTGGAGGCAGGCGATCGCAAACTGGCAGGACCGACAGTAAAGCCATGCGGACTGTGTCTGATGGAAGTTGATTATTGAGAAATTGATACTATTTGTTGCGGGGAACAGATGATGAACCTGATACGGAGAATCTCAAGTTTTTTTTTCAAGGATGTGGAAAATAATAATGAAACAAAACAGGCAGCAGTTCTGGTAAGAATTCTGTCTTTTGTTATGGGTATCTATTTTGTGTTTCAGGTAATCGTTTTCTGGATAACGGGTGACCTGTTGCTGGATGCGCTTTCGATGGTCTGTCTTGCCGGATATGCACATTCTTTTATTGGAACATACAAAGAGCGTACCAGAGAAGTGAGATATTTTATTATTGCACTTACACTCCTGTGGATTGTGATATATGTATATCTGCTGGGCTGGGACTTTGGTGTGCAGCATTTTCTATTTGTTCTTTTGATTTTCATTTTACTGACCAGCTATTTTGGAACAGCAAAAAAGGTTATGGTTACGGCTGTTTTGTGTGCAATCCGTTTATCATTGTACCTGTATACACTTTTTTATCTTCCGGTTAAAATAATCGTGAGTGACAACGGCATTTTCTTTCAAAGTGTAAATACGATTGTAATCTTTACAGCAGTGGCATGGATGATTATATTTGTAAGCGGACACTCACTGGTGATGGAAAAGAAGCTGATCGACTACAATGAAAAAATTCGTCGGCTTGCAGCGATTGATCCATTGACAGGGCTGTTGAACAGGCGCGGGTTTATTGAAAAACTGATTCAAATTGCGCCGGAAGGTAAGCGGTGGGATACAGAATACGTTAATATTGCAATCGGGGATATTGATTTTTTCAAGCAGGTCAATGACACCTATGGACATGAGGCAGGTGA
>JAGOGF010000039.1 GCA_017996845.1 Butyrivibrio sp. | reverse complement strand
ATCATCTTTTCCATCCATACCATATTGTACCATCGGCTGAATTTATATCCGCATTTATAAAATTCTCCAACCATACGATAGCCAAGCTTTTCATGAAATCTGACGCTGTCTTTTGTAAGATACTCATCTTCTGTTTCCGGATATCCGATGCATGCTTCCATATTCAATATTCCCTGTTTCCTCAAGGCTTCTTCCAGTTTATCATATAATTTTCTGCCTATTCCCATACGTTTCCTTGCGCAATCTACATATATCGTTGTTTCAACTGCCCAGTCATATGCTGCGCGCCCCTTAAACGGTCCTGCATAGGCATATCCGACAATTTCACCCTCTGCCTCCGCTATCAGATATGGATATTTTTTCAGTACATTTCTGATCCGTTCTCTGAATTCTTCTATTCCGGGAATCTCATATTCAAAAGTGATTGCTGTCGTCTCTACATATGGAGCATATATTGCCAATATTGCTTCCGCATCATTTATCGTTGCTGTTCTGATCATTATTTTTTCGCTCATGACACAACTCCTTTTTCATTCTTTTCTTATTTCATTATAAGACAAAAGCATGGTTCTTTGACAAGCAACCATGCTTTTATTTCAGGATATTTTATATGAAATCACTTTTTTCGCTTAGTTTACAACTCAACCTTCAGACTTTGCTTCAATTGCTGTCTTAAGTTTTCTGGTAAGAACAGGAAGAACACTGTTGAGGTCCCCAACAATACCATAATCAGCTACATCAAAAATCGGAGCATTTTCATCTTTGTTGATTGCAATGATAATGTCGGATTCTTCCATACCTGCTACATGCTGAATTGCTCCTGAAATACCAACTGCAAAATACAGATGCGGGCGAACAGTCTTACCTGTCTGACCTACCTGCAGATCCTTTGGCTTCCAACCAGCATCTACTACTGCACGAGAGCAGCTTACTGTACCATGCAGAACCTCTGCAAGATCATCAAGCAGTTTGAAGTTCTCCGGGCTGCCTACACCACGCCCGCCGGAGATCAGAATCTTGGATTCCTGAATGTTTGCAACATTGGATATTTCCTTAACAATCTTAAGGATTTCTGTATAGCAGCTGTTCTTTGCAAATCCCGGATTGAATTCTTCGATATTAGCCTTTGCACCCTTAATTGGTGTGATCTTCTGCATAACACCAGGACGAACAGTAGCCATCTGCGGACGATAGTTCGGGCATGCAATTGTAGCAATTGTGTTACCACCAAATGCAGGACGTGTCATCAGAAGCTGTTTGTGCTTCTGTTCCTGTCCCGGAACCGCGATCAGCGGGAAATCACCGATGTCAAGACTTGTGCAGTCAGCTGTCAGACCGGTATGTACTCTTGCAGATACACGAGGGCCAAGGTCACGTCCGATTGCTGTTGCACCAACCAGAAGGATTTCAGGCTTGTACTTGTTAACAACTTCAGCTATTGCATGTGTATAGGGTTCTGTTCTATAGTCCTTCAGTTCCGGATCATCTATTACAATAACCTTATCTGCACCATATTCTGCAAGCTTGTCAGCCAGATTTTTCACCTGATATCCAACAAGGATTGCCGTAACGCTTTCATCAAGATCTGCTGCCAGACCTTTTGCCTTGCCCAGAAGTTCCAATGAGATACTGCTGATCTCATTATCTATCTGCTGAGCGAAGATATATACACCTTTATATTCCTCTAAAGACATTTTATCACTCCGTTTCTGCGTCTTCTTGCTCTTTCAAGAGCATCTGCGCATCATTTCTCTGAATTATAGTTCCTGCTTATAGGTACATTAATCTGAGAAGTTATCAGATTACGTGTTTCTCATCCAACTTGCCAAGAATATAATCTGCGGACTCCTCTGCAGAATCAAGGACAACTTTTTCGCCCTTACCCTTCTTAACTTTATCAGATGCCTTTGCGATAACGGTAGGAGAACCCACAAGACCGATATCGGAATCTTTAACATCCTTCAGATCTTTTCTTCCCCAAACGGTAACATCCTGTGCAAAAGCATCAAAGATTCCACCCGGAGTCATATAACGGGGTTCATTCAATTCAGCAAGTGCTGTGATCAGACAAGGCATCTTTGCTCTGATCACATGATATCTGTCTTCAAACTGACGCTTTACTTCTACATATTCACCATCAATTTTGATCTCTTCTGCATAAGAAATAACCGGAATATTCAAATGCTCTGAAATCTGTGGGCCAACCTGTGCTGTATCTCCATCGATAGCCTGACGTCCAGTAATAATCAGATCATAATCCAAATTTCTGAGTGCACCTGCAACTGTTGTAGATGTTGCCCAGGTATCTGCGCCGCCAAGTACACGATCCGTTACCAGAATACCCTTATCTGCACCCATTGCCATTGCTTCACGAAGCACTGCATCTGCCTTCGGAAGACCCATGGTTATTACCGTAACCTCTGCTCCATACTGATCTTTTAATCTAAGTGCTGCTTCCAGACCTGCTTTGTCATCCGGATTCATGATGGCAAGCATGGCAGCTCTATCCAATGTTCCATCGGGTTTGAACTTAACGCCGCCCTTTGTATCAGGGACCTGCTTAACGCAAACTACAACTTTCATGTTTTTTCTCCTTTGTTTATATAGGCTTGGCTAACTGTCCGGCTCTGCGGATTCTTTTCACAGCTTTGCATAAAAGAAAAGCTGCTACAAATACATCCGGTTCTGCGGATGCACTGTTATTACTTCAAAAGAGCACCGGAAATAACCATGCGCTGTACTTCAGATGTTCCTTCATAAATCTCAGTGATCTTGGCATCACGCATCATACGCTCTACTTCATATTCTCTGATGTAGCCATATCCGCCATGCAGCTGAACAGCCTTTGTTGTAACTTCCATTGCAACTTCTGCTGCATACAGCTTAGCCTTTGCAGCTTCCACTGAGAATCTGTCTTTTTTCGCTTTTACATCTGCTGCCTTGTATACAAGGAGCTGTGCTGCTTCACACTTTGTTGCCATATCAGCAAGCTGGAACTGTGTGTTCTGGAACTGTCCTATACTTCTGCCAAACTGCTTTCTTTCCTTTACATATGCAACGGTTCTGTCCAGTGCGCCCTCTGCTATACCAAGAGCCTGTGCTGCAATACCGATACGACCGCCATCCAGTGTATGCATGGCAATCTTGAATCCCTGACCTTCTTTTCCAAGCAGATTTTCCTTGGGAATTCTGCAATCCTGGAAAATCAGTTCATAAGTAGATGATCCACGGATACCCATCTTATTTTCCTTTGTTCCGAATGTGAATCCTGGTGTGTTCTTCTCTACGATAAATGCGGAGAAAATCTTATTCTTTCTTCCTCTTGCATCTAACTGAATGTCTGTATATGCAATGATAATATAGATATCTGCTTCCTTACCATTTGTAATAAAGCACTTGGAACCATTCAGGATATAGGAATCTCCATCCAGAACAGCTTTTGTCTGTACGCCCTGTGCATCTGTTCCTGCACCAGGTTCTGTCAGACCAAATGCTCCAAGCTTCTCACCCTTTGCAAGCGGAACCAGAAACTTCTGTTTCTGTTCTTCTGTACCATAATTCATAATGGGATCACAGCAAAGAGAGGTATGTGCAGATACGATAACTGCTGTCGTACCGCAAACCTTTGCAAGCTCTTCTACACACATAGCATACGTAAGCGGGTCGCATCCCTGTCCGCCATATTCCTTGGGAACCGGGATTCCCATAAATCCGTATTTCTGCATTTTTGCAACGGTCTCACTCGGGAATACTTCTGTCTCATCCACTTCAATTGCATGAGGCTTTACTTCTTTTTCTGCAAAATCTCTGAAAAGAGATCTTGCCATTTCATGTTGCTGATCCAACTGAAAGTCCATGTTCTATTATCCTCCATAATATTAAAGCATAAAAGGGGACCTGTCTGCGTACAAGCACAGGTCTCCATGTGTAATTACTGTTTATCTGTCGGAACTTTTCCGCCATCTGCATAGTTATAGAAACCGATACCGGTCTTGCATCCAAGCTTCTTACCACGAACCATCTTACGAAGAAGCGGAGCCGGGCGATATTTGGAATCACCGGTTTCTTTATAAAGAACTTCCATAATAGCAAGAACAATGTCAAGTCCGATATAATCTCCAAGTTCCAGCGGTCCCATCGGATGATTGCAGCCAAGCTTCATTGCTGCATCAATACCTTCAATATCTGCAACACCTTCTGAATATACGAAGATACCTTCATTAATCATCGGAACCAGAATTCTGTTAACAACAAATCCTGCAGACTCATTTACCTGTACCGGAGTCTTGCCAAGCTGTACAGAAATCTCCTTAACCTTTTCAACCATCTCCGCCGGAGTATTGATACCGGCAATAACCTCAACCAGTTTCATAACCGGAGCAGGATTAAAGAAATGCATACCGATGATCGGCTTCGCAAGCCCTGAACCAATTTCCGTGATGGAAAGAGAAGATGTATTGGATGCATAAATGCAATCAGGGTTCTTTACAATATTCTCCTGCAGTTCCTTAAAGCAGTTTTTCTTAATATCCATTACTTCCAGTGCAGCCTCAACAACAAGGTCAGCGTCTGTACAAATTTCATTCAGACCGGTTTTGATCTTTCCAACGATTTTGTCAGCTTCTTCCTGCGTAGCCTTTCCCTTTGCTACCTTCTTATCAAGACCCTTCTGGATTTTGGCCTTACCGCCGTCAGCGTACTCCTGCTTGATATCACAAAGATATACAGTATCAACGATCTCTGCCTGTGCAAATGTCTGTGCAATACCGGAACCCATTGTGCCGGCACCAATTACAGCTACCTTCATTTGATTATGCCTCCTTAATAATATGTATTATGGCTTGGCTATATAAGCCTTACCTGCGTCATTACATTATTTGTTTGTAAATGTCTTATCTTTTCTCTTCTCAAGGAATGCACCCATTCCCTCTTTCTGATCCAGTGTTTCAAAACAGCTTCCAAACAGCTTTTCTTCTACAACAATTGCTTTATCCATATCTACCTGAAGGCCGTCATTTACAGCTTTCTTACAGGCGCGAACAGCAATCGGTGCATTCATGGCAATCTGCCCTGCCATTTTTTCAGCTGCAGGTAAGAGTTCTTCCTGTGTATAAACAGCATTTACAAGCCCGATACGAAATGCTTCATCTGCCTTAATATTACGTGCTGTGTAGATCATCTGCTTCGCCATACCCATTCCAACCAGGCGTGCCAGTCTCTGCGTTCCACCAAAACCAGGTGTAATTCCCAGACCAACCTCCGGCTGACCAAACATCGCATTATCAGAGCAAATACGGATGTCACAGCTCATTGAAAGCTCACAGCCGCCGCCAAGTGCATAACCATTGATTGCAGCAATAACAGGAAGCGGAAATGTCTCAATCCTGCGGAATACATCATTTCCCTTTTTACCAAATGCTTCGCCTTCTGCCTTGGTAAGGGTGCTCATTTCACCTATATCAGCTCCGGCAACAAATGATTTGTCACCGGCACCTGTAATAACAAGCGCTCTGACTGCCTCCTGATCCACGCTGTCAAGAACTGCGCTCAGATCATCCAATACTGCTGAATTCAGTGCATTCAGTGCTTCCGGGCGATTGATGGTAATGATACCGGTCATACCTTTCACTTCATAATTAGCAAATCCCATTTCAGTATCCTTTCCGATTTCATTTTTGAACGATGTTCAAAAATCAGTCACGCTCTACGATTGTAGCACAGCCCATGCCGCCGCCGATACACAAAGTAGCAAGACCTCTCCTGGCATTCTCTCTCTGCATTTCGTGAAGCAGTGTTACAAGAATACGGCATCCTGATGCGCCAACCGGATGTCCAAGCGCAATTGCACCACCGTTGACATTCAGCTTATTCAGATCAAAATGAAGATCGTTTCCTACTGCTACAGACTGAGCTGCAAATGCTTCATTTGCTTCGTAAAGATCAAAATCATCCATAGTAAGTCCTGTTCTTGCAAGAACCTTTTTGGTTGCTGCAACAGGGCCAACACCCATAATAGAAGGATCAACACCGCCAAGTGCTCCTGCAACCCATGTAGCCATAGGCTTAACACCCAGTTCCTTTGCCTTTTCTTCACTCATAACAACAATTGCTGCCGCACCGTCATTGATACCGGATGCATTTCCTGCAGTTGTTACACCGTCTGCATTGATTGCACGAAGTTTTGCAAGCGCTTCAATTGTAGTACCTGCACGAGGGCCTTCATCTGTATCAAATGTGACCATTTCCTTCTTAACCTTAACCTGTACCGGAACAATCTCATCTTTGAACTTGCCGTTCTTCTGTGCTTCTTCACATTTATTCTGACTCTTTACTGCAAACTCATCCAGCTCTTCTCTTGTCAGATTCCACTTTTTTGCAACATTATCAGCTGTCTGAATCATATGATAATCATTGAATGCATCCCAAAGAGCATCGTTTACCATACAGTCAACCAAGGTGCCATTGTTCATGCGATATCCAAAACGAGCCTTGGGAAGAGCATAGGGAGCAAGAGACATGTTCTCCATTCCGCCTGCCACAACGATATCGGCATCACCGGACTTAATCATTTCAGCTGCCATATTAACACAGTTCAGACCGGATCCGCATACCACATTGATGGTAACAGCGGGAACTTCAACCGGAAGACCTGCTTTGATGGATGCCTGTCTTGCAACATTCTGTCCCAGACCTGCCTGAATTACGCATCCCATTAATACTTCATCAACCTGCTCAGGTTTAACACCTGCACGGTTAAGTGCTTCCTTAATTACGATCGATCCAAGCTCCGCAGCCGGTACATTGCTGAGCGCACCGCCCATTTTACCGATTGCAGTTCTGCATGCGCCTGCTAAAACAACTTTCTGTGCCATTCGATTACCTCCGTCTTCGACTGTGATCAGTTATTATTTTGTTTAAAAACACTGTATTTATAATGCTTTGGTCTGATTGTTAATTTTTTATCAGAACATTTTTATTATAGCATAGCATATTTTACTTTGCAACAGAATTCCCGAAAAAGAGCAGGACCCAATGCAAATAATAACGTCCATTTGCATTGGGTCCACTCACATTTTTTGTAGAGAATGACATCTCCTATTATTCAGTTTTCAATTGGATTATCTGTCCCAAATCAATCACTTCTCAGGCTCGATTAATCCGTAGGTGTTTCCTTTTCTCTTATAAACAACATTTGTCTCATCTGTCTCTGCATTAATAAATACATAAAAATTGTGACCAAGCAGTTCCATCTGAACACATGCATCTTCCGGATACATCGGTTTGATATCAAACTTTTTAAAGCGCTCGATCCGGATTACTTCTTCATCCATATAATCCTGCTCAATAAATTCGCGTTTAAAATTACCCGATTCCTGCTCTTTGTCAATCAACTTATTTTTATATTTCTTAAGTTGACGTTCAATTACTTCCTCAACCAGATCAATTGATACATACATATCATTACTGCTCTGTTCGGAACGGATGATCTTGCCTTTTACAGGAATTGTCACCTCGATCTTATGTCTGTCCTTGTCTACAGTAAGAGTCACATTTGCATTGGTATCCGGTGTGAAATATTTCTCCAGTCTGCCGATTTTCTCTTCTACTGCTGCCTTTAAACCGGGTGTTACATCAATATTCTTGCCTAAGATTGTAAATTTCATGGCATTCATCCCCTTTACGGAATATTTTGGTACCATAGCGGCATATATTATACCGTTGTATATAGTATATCATCTTTCTTGCAGAATGTACAATCTGAACTATGCAATCAATTTCCATACGTGAATACATCCAAGATAAAAGTGTACTATATTACGTTTTTTGTTACTTTTACACAAAAAATATGTTCTATAACTTTTTTTTGTGATTTTTTTTTGTGATTTTATCATATGTGGATAATGTGTATAACTTAGTGTATAACCGTTTTTCCCCCTTTCCCGAACTTTTTTGTCGTGGATAAAGCATTTTACCTTTTGTAGGAAAATATGTTTTTTCCATGTTGACTTTTCAGGATATGGACATGTTTACCAATCCAGCATCTAACAAAAACAGAAATAAGCCGGGATGGATTGTTTCTGTCAGATTCTTCTTTTTTCAAAAAAAGAGCGGGGAAATAAAATCCCCGCTCTGATTATTCTTTTATATAACTGACTCTGACTGCTGTTGATCAGAAAATACGTCTGATTGAAAGAGGTGTCCTGTAACCTGCACTTGAAACAATAATTCCTGTCTTGGAAGTAGATGCATGAACAATCTGTCCATTTCCAATATACAGAGCCACATGGCCTGAATAGCAGACCAGATCTCCCGGCTGTGCATTCGCAAGTCCGTCAACAGCTGCACCTATACTTCTGTCAGCCGCAGAAGAATGCGGTAAGCTGACACCGAAATTGGAGTATACACTCATAACAAACCCAGAACAATCGGTACCATTTGTCAGACTCGTTCCGCCATATACATACGGATTTCCGACAAACTGCTGTGCAAACTGAGCAACCGCTGTTCCAATGGAACTGCTCTTGGAAGTATAACTTTCTGCAGATTTCACTTTTCCGGAAGATTTCTTGGAAGTTCCGCTGCTGGCTGCTTTTCTGGCTGCCTCTTTCTCAGCTTCTTCTTTTGCAAGACGTGCTTCCTCTTCTGCCTTGGATTCCGCTTTTACAAACTCTGTGGAAAGTGTTACGTAATCAGTTGATACGTATCCTTCGCCTTCCTCGATATCTACTTTGATCCAGCCATCTTCTTCTTCACTGACTACCAGTTCATCATCAATTGGCACAAGACCAAGTACATCTGCATCCGTACTGGCTGCAGCTCTTACCTTAAGGGTTGTGGTTGTTACCGTCGCAATACGTGTTCCTACTTTTTTGGCAAGTGCTACTGCATCTTCACCTGTCACACAATATTCAGCCTTAACATAACCGGTTACAGATCCGGATTCAATCTTATACCATCCGTTTTCCTCACCAAGATATTTTCCTACTGATTTGTCATAGAGTTTACCAAGAATATCTCCATCTTCACTTGGCTCACTTCTGACATTTACATAATCATCTACCTGTGCAATAACAAGGCTCTTAAAGCTTTCTTCTTCTGCCTGTGCTGCACTTGCTGCGGAAGAAGCTGCATCGGAAGCGCTGCTGCCTGATGCAGAAGCGGAAGAAGACGAGGAATCTGTCTCTCCGGAAGAAGTGGTTGTTCCGGTTGCTGCTTCAATATCACTTAATATATCATCCTGCACCTTTGCCGCAAGCGGCGTAGTCTCGGTGATTGTTTTATCTGATGCCACGATGGCCTGTGCAACCCCTGCAGTTACTGTACTGTTCTTCTTGGATGTAGCCTGAAGAGAAGAAAGCGACACCTGATCAGACGTCAGCTCATAGCCAATGCCTGCAGATGGAAGTACTGCGGATACACTTGATGTTGCAGCATAGGACTGCAATCCCATACTTGAGAACGTTACTGCAGCAGTAATTGAGCACGCGAGAAGCTGCATCTTAGCATTTTTCAATTCGGGCCTCCAAACTTTGTTACGAATTTGTTACATCTGTTAACCAATATACTCCGCCCGATGTAATTTGTCAACCCGAAAATGTGACGGAAATGTGATATTTGCGCCGCTTTTCGCTTTATGACAGGAGCCCCGTAAAAAATACATTTCTGTTAATTACTTAAATATATTCGTTTTTAAAAACGTATTATGCTGCGTTTTTTTCCGATATTATTACAAAATGTAATACCTTTTTCAATAAAAATACCATATCTTGCGTCATGCCTTTCCAATCAGAAAGTCCTGCACTGCTGTTACAGCATTTGCACCATCGGCAACTGCCGTAACAATTTGCCGTAATCTTTTTTTTCTGCAATCTCCTGCTGCAAAAATTCCAGGAACCGAAGTCATCGTATCCTCACCTGCAATAAAATATCCCTTCTCATCACACTCCGCCAGTTTGCGGAAAGCATCAGTGTCCGGATGAATTCCGACTGCGATAAAGCAGGCCGCTGTATCAATATAGGAAGTATGTTTCGTGCTGACATTCTCGACCTGAACCTTTTCCACATGTCCGTTTCCTTCAATGGTTTTGATCACGCTGTCCCATACCATTTCCACATTATCCAGGGCAAAAAGTTCATCCTGCAGAATTTTTGCAGCACGCAGTTCATGCCTTCTGTGTACCAGATATACTTTGCTGCATCCCCGCGCCAGAAAAATCGCATCCTCAACCGCGACATCTCCGCCTCCCGCAACAACTGCAGTTTTTCCTTTGAAAAAAGCACCGTCACAGGTCGCACAATAAGATACACCTTTTCCGCCAAGCAGATCTTCTCCCTGTACGCCCAATTTGGCATAAGATGCACCACAGGCAAGAATTACAGTCCTGGTTTCATAACTTTGTGTTTCCGTCAAAACCCGAAACATGGGAAGCTTTGTATCACTTCCTTTTTCAAGGATTTCAATTCCCGTTACGGTACCATCCAGAAATTCCGTTTCAAATTTATCTGCATGTTCACGAAATTTCATTCCCAGGTCGAATCCACCTATCCCTGGCATTCCGGGATAGTTATCCACCTCATAAGTGTTCAGGATCTGTCCTCCGCTAAGCGGATTCTTTTCTATCACCGCCGTCTTCAGATCCGCTCTTTTTGCATAAATTGCAGCTGTAAGCCCCGCAGGGCCAGAGCCTGCTATAATCAGATCATACATAGATACAACCTTCCTTTCCTTTATATCACTTGCTTGCATTTACTCATTTCTTTTTATATTATCTTATTATACAGGAAACGAGGCGTAAAATGAATCAATTCGTATTAATTACCGGAGCTTCAAGAGGTATCGGAAAGGCTATCGCCATACGTTATGCACAGGCAGGATATAATCTGTACCTTACCTGCAAAAAAAATGGTGATGCGCTTCATGCGTTCGCAGAAGAACTTGAACGAAACTGTCAGATCAGCTGCAAAGCTTTTGTATGTGATATGGGCGATGCCAAAGCTGTGGAGTCACTATTCAAAAATATTCCTTCTGTCAATATCGTTATCAACAATGCAGGTATAGCCTGGCTGGGTCTGCTGACCGATATGACTGTCAGGGAATGGCACGAAATCATGTCTGTTAATCTGGATGCCCTTTTCTATACTTCCAGACACGCTGTTCCTCTTATGCTTCGCCATCACAGCGGCCGCATCATTAATATTTCTTCTGTATGGGGTTCTGTTGGCGCTTCCACTGAAGTTGCCTATTCTGCCTCAAAAGGTGGGGTAAATGCTTTTACAAAGGCACTTGCCAAAGAGCTTGCGCCAAGTGGAATTGCCGTTAATGCAATTTCCTGTGGTGTAATTGATACAGATATGAACCGTGCACATTTGAATGCAGAAGAAATGGACACCCTTCGAAATGAAATTCCTGCGGACCGCATCGGTAGTCCGCAGGAAGTTGCCGCACTTGCGCTTCTTCTGGCAGATGCACCGATCTATATGACCGGGCAGATTCTGACAATTGATGGTGGATGGATCTAAGCCGGCACAAAAAACGCTTTTCAGTACATTGTTTTATGTACTGAAAAGCGTTTCATTTTTTGCATAAAAACATGATCGTGCCGTTACCTATACCAGAAAGGGATGTCTGTCAATCATCTTTTTCCATTATTTTATTTACTGTTTCAGCTATAGTGGGAGTATCAAACGGTTTTGCAATAAATTCAAGTGCTCCAAGCTTGACAGCCTCCAGCATCTTCTGCTGCTGTCCTGCTGCCGTTACCATAACCACTTTTGCAGCAGGATCGAACCGCATGATCAGCTTCAGACTGTCAAGTCCATCCATAACAGGCATAGTGATATCCATGGTTACAATATCAGGTTTGAGCTTCTGGTATAAATCAAAGCCTTCCTGTCCATTTACTGCTTCTCCTACAATTTCATTTCCGCTTTTCTCCAGAATATCGCGCAAAAACTTTCTTGACGTTCTTGAATCATCCACAATCAGTATCTTCGCCATATTTCCTCTTTTCCTTGCGCCAGGCAATCTGTCTTCCTGTGTCCAGTCGCTTTGGTCTTATCTGACCGAAACATCTTTCTCCAGTGAAACAATCAGTTCAATCTCGGCATTATCCATATAGATCGGCATAACTACCATCTCAACAGCAGCAATCGAAGCAAATCCAGACATATAAACAGGTGGTTCCAGTTCAATAGAAGACCCTTGCAGACTGCACTGTGTTGCAAAAAGTCCATTAATACAATTAATCAACTCACATAACGCATCCAGCGCATCTTCTCTTGTTTCAATAAATTCTTCCTTTGTATATGCAATCGCCATTTTCTGGAGATTCTCATATTTCCCGGTAAATGCCATCAATGCAGTGCGGTCTCCGCGCATCTTCTGATAACCAAGAGCCTCCCCCTGGTATTCTCTGACTGTTCTCGCTCTTCCTACATAAATATGTGCATCCACCAAACGATAGATATTCTTAATTGCTATCGTAAAAAGGCTTTCATATTCTCTTTGATCCGTTCCTATAAAAATCGGCACAATACGTTCGATGTCTCCGACTTTAAGGGCTTCCATATCAGATTCCAGCAGTCCGTACTTCTTCTGATAAATGGTAACTGAGCCCGTAATCTCATCCATCGTCATATAGCCGCGGTCAATAATTGCCTGTGTAAAAGCAAGAAATTCATTGGTCTGTTTTTCCAGAAGTTTTTCTACCTGTTCTTCCTGTAGGTAACCACGGGCAATTGCCAGATCACCAAAACGCATGTCTCTTGAAGCCTGCAGTGCGTTAATTTCTTCTGCCTGTGCAATTGTCATGAGTTTCTCCGAAACTGCAATTACTCCCATTTTGGCATAATTCTGTTCCTGCGTCCTGTATACCTGGACCAACTGTCCTTTCGAAAGCATGCCTTCTTCCACCAGGAATTTTCCCATCAACCGATCGAACATGAATGCTCCTTATCTGCGGCTTGGCCGCAATCTTATTTTACGGTATCTGCAGTATTTTCCGCTGTGGCATTTTCCGCCGCATCCTCTGTCTCCGCTAATGTATCCTTTTGTGCCGTCTCCTGGTCTGTTCCTTCTGTCGGGTTTACTGCTTTGGCGGCTTGCGCAGCCTGTGCTGCTGCCTCAAGCGCAAGAATCCGATCCTTTGGTATCATGATATTCTGCCCCATAGGATTGATTACAAAGCCTTCCTTATCCTGAATAAAACGCATTACATCCTGAAATCCAAACACACCGCCTTCAAATCCATCCTTACCGAATTTCTTGGCAAATTCAACACCATCTGTAAATACCGGCAAAAAGATCTTTCCTTCTGCATTTTTCATGACCGGAAATTTCAATTTGGTATCTTTATTAAAATGAATTCTGCCATCTTCCATTACTTCAGCAGGGCCTTCATGCTGGATCGGAACAATAAAATGTCCTGCCATTGCAAGCGATATCATCCTCAACTCTTTTGCCTGCAATACCTGCATTCTTTTCTCATACTTGACAGGCCATCTGACTTCCCCCAGAAAATCCAGCATGGAAAAAGCAAGTGCAGGATTTGCGGGTGGCATCTTCTTGTCTTCTGACCAGTTCGGCGGTGCAACAATTTCATTTCTTCTGAAATGCGCTCTGTACATACCATTGTCAATGATGATTCGTTCAATACCAAGATAATATAGATAATCAAAGAATCCTCTTTTGCTGGAAGCTTCTTCGCTGCTCTCTCCTTTGCACTCCCTGACTGTCAGCTTACGAAACTGATGTCCGAAGATATCTGCCGCTGCCTGTGCACGTTCCTGTTCAAGATAAATATTTGCAAACCCATTATCGATAAAAGGGTAGCCGGTTGACTGATCATACAGAACATAAATATCCTGCGCATCTCTTATTCTGTTCAGCAGTTCATTATACAAAATTCTGTGATTGGACTGAAAATTATCAAGAGGCGCCTTTGCATGATAAAACTCCAAAGCAGTCAAAACGAATAAAAGTTCCTGTAAAGACAGAAATCTTACTGATTCCGGGCTAAGATGTTCTTCATAAATCATTTCTCCAAGCTCATTTTTACGTTCCGGCGTAACCGGATCCGTGATTTCTGCAACTGGTACTGCCTGGTCTTCCGCAACCTTGATCGGATTCAGCGGCTGTATCGTTGGCCAGGTAAGATCAGCATGTGCTTCATGCTGTTCCTTCTGTCTCCTTTCATGCGCCTTTGCTGCTTCCTGCTCTGCTTCTGCTGCAGCCCTATCCGCACTTTTTTTGCCCCCGAATAAATCAAAAATACCCATGCTGTTCCTCATTTCTGCTTTATATTGATCCCAATAACGCAATATATTATGAATCTAATTATATAGAAACTTTACAGTTCTGACAACCTGAGATTCGCCCCATAAAAAGCTGCCGCACACTGCGCCATATACATAGGGTCCTTACTGCCTGCTGTTTCATAGGGAGAATGCATCGCCAGCTGTGCCAGCCCAATATCCACCGTATTGACAGCAACCTGTGTATTCGAAATATTTCCAAGTGTAGACCCGCCTGCCATATCTGACCTGTTGGTAAACATCTGATACGGAATCTTTGCATCATCACAGATGCCGCGGAATATTGCCTCAGAAACGGCATCTGTCGTATATTTCTGATTTGCATTGAATTTAATAACAATTCCCTTATTCATCTGCGGTCTGTTAACCGGATCCGCTTTATCTGTATGGTTGGGGTGAATGGCATGTGCATTATCCGCAGAAATCATAAAGCTCTGTGCAAGTGCCATATGATATTTCTGTCTGCTGCAGCCAAGCACCTCGCAGATTCGTTCCAATGTATCCTTCAGGAATGTAGATGCTGCTCCCTGTTTGGTTCCGCTTCCTACCTCTTCGTTATCAAATACGCAGTGAACCGCTATATTATCCTGTACCTGTGCCGCCAGAAAGCCTGCAAATGTGGTATAACAGCATTCCTGATCATCCAGTCTTGCTGATGATATGTACTCATCGGATGCTCCCCATACGGAGGGTTTTACGCGATTATATAGAAACAGATCACTTCCTGTTATATCTTTCTCCGCAGCTCCTGCTGCATCTGCAACAATTTTTCCAAGCAGACCCTTTGCAGATGCATCGCCCAGGATGGGCAGCATATCATTTTGTGCATTATAGGAATAACCGCTGTTCGCATCACGATTCATATGAATGGCAAGAGAAGGCAGCATCACAAGATCTCTGTCCACATTGACCAGCTTTGCAGTTACCTTTCCATCTTTATCACGCACCATAATGCGTCCGGCAATGGAAAGCGGTCTGTCAAACCAGGGTGCCATGAGCATCCCGCCATACTTTTCCACATTCAGCTTGATATATGCCCCGCCTTCCGGCATTTCAGCATTTTCCTTTATTTTAAAAGACGGAGAATCGCTGTGGCTTGCGATCATATAAAAACCCCTGAATGATACCTGCGGAATCTGAAAGGAAATAATAGAAGAACCGCCGCGTGTCACAAAATATCTTCCTCCTTTTTTCAGTTCCCAGCTTTCTGCTTCCCGCAGTTCTGTGAAACTTTGCTGCAGCAGTCTTTCCTTCAGATTCGCGATCACATGGTAACTGGTGGGGCATGCATCAATAAATTGCAGCATCTGCTGCGTCATATCCTCAAACATTTTTTCTCCTGTTTTCATTTCTTCAGAGCCGCATCCAGTACCGCCCTGACATTTTCTCTGGAAGCTGCGCCTTCATGAACTTTTTTGCCATCCACGTAGTAGGTCGGTACATAATAATAATCCAGCGAATTTGCAAAATCCACTTCTATATTTTCATCCACCATACGAATGTCAAGTTCGGCATATTTGGGATTTTCCACCTGAAGTTCTTCCATGAATTTTCTCGCTTTTCTGCAATATGGACAGCTTTCCTGTATCATCATAAGCACTTGCTTCATTTCCGATTCCTCCTTTGCAAAATATGGCAAATTAAATTAGGCCGCAACAGTATCATATCACTTCAGAGCCACTTTTTCCTCCTGAAAAAAAACATACTGACAATAATCACGATCAAACTAAGTCCAATCACACAGCTATAACCGTATTTCCATTCCAGTTCCGGCATGTTGAAATTCATACCATACCATCCCACTATCAGCGTAAGTGGGAGAAAAACAGTTGTCACAACCGTAAAAATCTTCATGATCCGGTTCAAATTCAGATCCAGTGCCGCATCATATGCTTCCTGCAAATGTGTCAGTCTCTCAAGCAGCTGATCAAGATTTTTACAGATCCGTTCCGTCTTTTCTGTCAAAATCTTCAGATAACGCATACTGTCCTGATGAAAAATATGATTGGCATTTGCCGTCAGTGCAAGGCATACATCCTGTATCTCCTCATAATAGGTCTGACAGGTAAAAAGATGTCTTTTGATCTGAAATGCCTCTTTGTTCACATCTCCGGTCTCCTCTCCATTGAACAGTCTTTCCTCTAATTGCAGAATATGACTCTCAACATGGGAAAGTGTATCATTGATATCGCCAAGGAAGCCGATCAGTATATTATATAATATTTTTTCAAGTGTCATATGCCTGATGTTCCCTGTCAGTATATCTCTGAACTTATTCTCAAGGTGCTTATCCGCATCTACAATCTCCACACAGATAAGAAGATTTTTTTTCATAAAAAGGGCCATTCTGTCAGGAAGCTTTCGCAGTGTCTGTGTATCCAGTACTCGCAGATAGCAATAGGTAAAATCATCATAAACCTCTATTTTGCTTCCTCTGTAAGGTTTAACGTTACGACATTCCTCCAGACAGCTCACATTAAATTCCAACAGCCCATAATACTGTTCAAATTCCTGCAGATTCATAAAACAGACCGTTTCACTTCTTCCATCTATCTGTTCAAAAGCAATCTCCTGCGGCTGTTCATTTCTGATCTGATATATCATGTTTTTCCCCTTACCATTTTCATAATTAATCCTGGGATACTGTCATATAAAATATTTTTTTGCAGCATCCTGTCTATATTATAGCCCCAGCTGTAATCTCATGAAAGATTTTTATGAGATAAACATACGCGGATCAAAATAATCGTAGTATAATACTGTGAGAAATTTGTGACATAAAAAATATCATTTGTTAAAGGGGGATTATGGGCATGGCAAAGCTTTATTTCAGATACGGAGCCATGGGAAGTTCAAAGACCGCCAACGCACTGATGGTGCGCTATAACTATCTCGAGAAAGGTCAGCATCCGGTTTTGTTAAAACCTGCTGTAGACACCCGGGATGGTGAGAAACTGATTCAATCAAGACTTGGTATATCCGCAGAATGCATTTTTGTGGAAGATTATCTGGAAATGGTCAAAAAAGAATGGATTGGAAAGGAACACAGCTGTGACTGTAATTTCAAAAAACCTGACTGCATTATTATTGATGAGGCGCAGTTCCTGACAACAGCACAGGTCGATCTGCTGGCAAAAATTGTGGACGATTTTGATGTTCCTGTTATCTGTTATGGACTTCGTACCGATTTTACGAGTCACCTATTTGAAGGTTCTGCCCGCCTCATGGAAATTTCGGATAAAATTGAGGAAGTTCCTACTGTATGCTGGTGCGGAAGACGTGCGCACTTTACAGCCCGTATCCATGACGGAGCAATTGTACGCAGCGGAGAACGTATTATGATGGGTGGAAACGAATCCTATACCTCTCTCTGCAGAAGACATTACAATGCAGGAATCATATCTGATCCTTCTAAAATGGACTGATTCGGATAATGCTCCACTTCTGTTATTTTCTATCTGCCGAGATTGCGCAGCAATCTCGTATAGATTCGGGTGACGCTTCACTTCTTTCGTTTTCTATCTGCCGAGATTGCGCAGCAATCTCGTATAGATTCGGGTGACGCTTCACTTCTTTC